>JAOZOM010000446.1 GCA_029933275.1 Anaerolineales bacterium
TTCCAGCAAATCACCTGCTTCATTTAAACCTTCTCGTAAACGTCTTGGTAAATTGGAGGTTTTTCTACTCATCATAATCTCCTTTCAATATTTTTTCGGATAAGAAACAGCGCGCCGCGCGTGATTTGGGCTTGCGTGCCGTATGTCAACATTTCTTCGGCAAGAAGCATCATTCTGCATTCAGCATTCCACATTCATCATTTGCCCTTCCCCATCATCCTGCAAAAGGTACAAAGATCGTGCGCGGAGGTGGGCTGCCCGCAAGACGGGCAAATATGCAGCTCTGGAACAATCTCGGTGGTAGGCTCGGCAAAAAGACCCTTCTTTTTAGCGGCAAGAAATTTGACGAAGAAATGCTGTTTCGCGCCGGGATGCTGATGCTCTAATTGATTGAGCAATTCCTTATACTGAGTCGAAGTTGAGCCTTCCGCAAAGGGGCATTCATCGTAGATATATTCAATCCCGCGCAAGAGAGTATAAGCTGCCATCTCGCGCTCATAGAAGCGGAATAAGGGTTTCACTTTGCGAGCCAAACCATCTCTTTCAGCGAGAACGGGATACTGGCGGAGAAGATAATCTCCATTCCACTGGAGGGTGTTTGAGAAGAGAGTCGCGGCTTCGTCATCGAGGTTATGTCCTGTGGCGAGAACATCATAGCCAAAATCACGGGCAATGCGATTCATTTCGTGGCGTTTGATCAAGCCACAAGAGGAGCAGGGTTTATCTCGTCCGCGTCGAGTTTCTTTGGCGAGGGTGGGGAGATCTGTCCCGTAATCGGATGCCAAATCAACGACACGCAAGTTCAAATCACGGGCGTTTGCGAATTTCTCCGTTAAACGCTGTGATTCGGCGGAGTAGTTAATCCCCTCGTCAATGCCAAGCGCGATATATAATCCATCCGCCTGATAACCCAGAATGTGGAGCATATCCCAGAGAGCGAGGGAATCTTTTCCTCCCGAAACAGCGACGAGGATCTTCTCTTCGGGGGTGAACATTTTGTATTTTTCGATGAATTTCTGCATCTGCTCAGGAAGCCATTGGAGAAAATCATCTTTGCATAGCCCCATATTGTGCTGAGGCATATTAATAACGGCTTTACCGCCACATTTTTTACATTTCATAGTTAGTTGATTAGGGATCAGGGAGCAGTAAACTCTGATTTACTAGTCTACTGATTTACTGGTCTACTGATCTACTAATTCCTAGCATTTAGCCACCAGAGATGACGGAAACTAGATTAATTGTCTCTCCCGCTTTTAGCATGGTATCTTCGGTAACGAGTTCGCCATCGCGCACACAGATAACGGATTCGGGGA
>JAOZOM010000131.1 GCA_029933275.1 Anaerolineales bacterium
TTTTTTTATGGACACAAAGAAAGAATCTTAAAACTTTGCGATCTTCGTGCATTTGTGGTGAATTAAATTAAATCCGGTTGAAGAGGCGTTTCTTTTAACGTCTCTTCGATTTTCTTTTGAATAAAGGCTAAGTCTTCGGGGCTACGGACAAAATCCAAATCATCGGTATCAATCGTTAGCACTGGCGTATTATTATAGGGTTTCGAAAAAAAATCGGCGTAGGTTTCTCCTAGTGCGGCGATATAAGCACTATCCATATCGCGCTCGTAGGAGCGGTCTCGCATCTCTATTCTATCCATCAGTGTTTTTGTTTCAGCTCGCAAGAAAACCAGCAAATCGGGATGTTTGATTTTCTCCGCTAAAGCCTCATGGATGCGTTCGTACATTTCTAATTCGTCACCGGCTAAATTAATCCGAGCGAATAAACCGTCTTTTGCAAAAGTATAATCAGAAATTAGATGCTCATTTTTGGCTAAAAGCTCCGGCACACTGCGCCTTTGTTGATGATAGCGACTGAGCAAAAAGAACATCTGCGTTTGAAAAGCATAACGCTCACGATCGCCATAAAAATCAGAGAGAAAAGGATTCTCTTCAAAAATCTCTAGCAAAATTTCAGCATCAAACGCGGGCTGTAGCAGGCGGGCGAGCGTGGTTTTCCCCACACCGATCACACCTTCGATTGCGATATACATGCACTCTCCATGAAGATTAAGATAATTAAGGATACCATATTATTCACCACAGAGAACACAAAGTACATGGAGAAAAACTTAAAAAACGCTGTGAACTCTGTGCGCTCTGTGGCGAAGATTTCCACTATAATATCCTTATGACAAAAATCTGCATTTACCCTCGCGTAGAAACGATGGGCGGCGTTGGCTCTTTTCGCCTTAAATTTACGGAGGGATTAAAGTCCCGAGGCATCGAAGTAACTTCCGATTTGGACGATTCGCGCGTTGATTTTATCTTGGTGCTTGCCGGGACAAAGAATCTGCTCGGACTCTGGCGTGCCCGAAAACGCGGCGTCCCCATCATTCAACGCCTAGACGGAATCAACTGGGTGCAACGCATCCGCTGGACGGGATTTCGTTATCACCTCCGCGCAGAATACGGCAACGCTAACCTCGCCTTCATTCGCCGATTCTTAGCAGATAAAATTGTCTACCAAAGCGAATTTACCCATCAATGGTGGGAAAAAAAATACGGAAAAACGCGCATCCCCTACACCGTCATCCACAACGCGGTGGATTTGGAGATTTATTCTCCCTCTCCCCAAAACGCGTCAGTCGCCGTTCTCAGCAGCGGTAATCCTGAAAAATATCGTCTTCTCCTTGTAGAAGGCAGCCTCGCGGGCGGATTAGATTCCGGTCTTCGCTGGGCAGTAAAATTGGCAGAGAATCTGAGTAAAAAGCTCCCCATCGAACTCCTCGTAGTTGGTCGCGTGGACGAGAAACGCAAAGCCAAAATCCTCGCGAATGTTAAAGCTGAAATCAACTTCCTTGGCGTAGTGCCTCGCGAAGAAATCCCCGAAATTGACCGTTCCGCACATCTCTATTTCTCCGCCGAAGTGAATCCGCCCTGCCCAAATGCGGTCATCGAAGCCCTCGCTTGCGGACTTCCCGTCCTCGGCTTTGATACCGGCTCTCTTGCCGAACTTGTCCCGCCGAGCGCGGGAAAAACCGTCTCTTACGGAGGAGATGTCTGGAAATTAGAAGAACCGGATATTTCAGCCCTCACAGAAGCTGCACTTGAGATTTTAAATAATCTTGAGAAATATCAAAAAGGCGCACGCCAGCACGCAGAAGAGAGGCTTGGTTTAGAGCAGATGGTAGAGAAATATCTAAAATTTATTTTAAAACGTACTTTGTAATGCGTCCTCGCTTATTTTTCGCTTCCCAAAAATCTTCGCTCCACTTTGCGTATCCTCGTGGACAAGAATGAAAAGTAAAAACTTCCTCTGGCTCTCCCTCCCTCTCTTCATTCTTCTCATCCTCGCCTTTCTCCTTCCTATCTCGCCAAATGATTATTGGTGGTATCTTCGGCTTGGTAGTGAAATCGCGCAAACCCACGCCATCCCGACCATCGAAACTTTCACCCAAACCCAAGTCGGTCAGCCGATGGTTTATCATTCTTGGCTCTCCGCCCTGATTCTCTTTTGGGTTTATGATTTTGGCGGGCTTCCCCTCACTTTTCTTCTGCGCGGCGTTTTGCTCGGATTTACCTATGCCCTGCTCTGGAAAATCATGCGAGATCGTGGTGCAAGTCCGCAACTTGCCAGCCTAGTCAGCTTTTTCGGGATTCTCGCGGGCAGTGTGAACTGGGCGATGCGTCCACAGCTTTTCGCCTATCCGCTTTTTGTGATCACACTCTGGATTCTCTTAAAATGGGATGAAGAACGCGACGCACGCGTTTTGGGCTTGCTTCCCTTTGTCAGCCTCCTCTGGACGAATCTCCACGGCTCATTCGTCCTCCTCTTTTTGCTCGGCGGTGCGGCATTAATTTTTATCAAAGATAAAAATCAGGAATCTTCGCTTCTTCGCTTTAAAGAAATCCTTAAGAGTCCTCTTCTCTTTACTCTTCTCGCCGCGTTTTTTGTCACTCTCCTCAACCCGCGCGGGTTTGGGGTCTGGGTTTACGTCAAAGATTCGCTTACGGTTATCTCAAATCAAGCCTACAGCAGAGAATGGATGCCGCCCGTCAACGAGGGCTGGCAAATGAATCTCTTTTTCGGTTGGATTCTGTTCTTTTTAACGGTAGCAAGCCTTAGGTCACGCGCGCTTCGTCCGCTCTCTGTTGTCTGGCTGGTGGGATTTGGCTGGCTCGCCCTCTCCGGTCTCCGCTACGGGATTTGGTTTCTCTTCATTATTTCTATCTTCACTGCTGAATTATTATCCGATTGGCTAAAATCCCGCCCGAGACGCGGCATCCCAAAAATGGATTACGCGATTGGCGCAATCATCCTAATTTTTCCCCTCGCCCTCCTGCCCGGAATCCGTGAAATGTGGTGGGCAGATGCGCCGCCCGCCCTTTCTGCCGAAACCCCCGTAGAAGCGACTGTTTGGCTCAAAAATCATCCCGATTTACCCGCGCCCCTTTGGGCAGATTTGGCGTATTCGAGCTATCTCGTCTACGCTCTGCCCGAACGCCCGATTTGGATCGACACTCGCTTTGAAGTTTATCCGCCCGCACATTGGGAACGATACAAAGCCATCTCGGCGGCTACGTGGAATTGGGAAAGTTTGCTCAATGAAGAGGGCATTAATTTGTTGATGCTCTCCAAAACAGAGCAAACCCAACTAATACCAGCGATAGATTTCTCGGAAAATTGGCATGAAGTATACTCGGATGAAAGCAGTGTGATCTTTGAAAGAGTGAAACCTTTTCCGTAAACGGATTGCGTAAAATTTTGCTCCTTGCCCTCTTATGAAAAAATTTCCCGGTCGTCTCGCCCTCCAACAGCGCGTTTTGCCTCACTATCGCGCGCCATTTTTCGATACGCTTGCATCCTCTTGCGAAGGCGGGCTATCTCTTTTTGCGGGCGAGCCGCGTGCGGTTGAGCATATTTCTACCGCAAAATCATTACGCAATGCGCAATACGAAACACAAAAAAACATTCATCTCTTTAAAGGCTCTTTTTACTTCTGCTATCAACCGAATCTTATTAACTGGCTATCGGAGACTAACCCCGATGCTCTCATTCTCGAAGCAAATCCGCGCTATTTAGCGACCCCATCGGCTATAAAGTGGATGCGAAAACGTAACCGTCCCATCATCGGGTGGGGATTAGGCGCACCGCAACACGCGGGAATTTTGGCTGGGTTGCAGAAAAAAAACTGGATTCGCTTCCTCAACAAATTTGATGCCCTCATCGCCTACAGTCGGCGCGGTGCGGATGATTACGCCTCTCTCGGAATTTCCAAAGAAAAGATTTTCGTTGCGCCGAACGCTGTGGCGCATAAACCTAAAGGCGGTTTGCTAACGCACCCCATTCGGCAGGATTATGAAGTTCTTAACGCTCTTTTTGTGGGACGTTTGCAAGAAAGAAAAAAAATAGATAATTTACTCCGAGCATCTGCCTCTTTGCCTAAAGACATTCAGCCTAATTTATGGATCGTTGGAGAGGGACCTGCACGCCGATCTTTAGAGGCTTTAGCACATAAAATTTACCCCAACGCGCGTTTTTTCGGCGAAAGGCATGGAGCAGAATTGAAGCATATCTGGGCAGAAGCAGATTTATTTGTCCTCCCGGGCACAGGTGGATTAGCGGTACAAGAGGCAATGTCCTATGCGCTTCCCGTTATCGTTGCTAGGGGAGATGGCACGCAAGATGACCTCGTGCGTGAGGCGAACGGTTGGCAAATTAAGTCAAATGACTTAGGCGCGTTAAAATCCGCTTTAACGAATGCGCTTCAAGATCAGCATCGCCTGCGGAGAATGGGCGCAGAATCCTGGCGTATTGTCGCGGAGGAGGTTAACATCGAGAAAATGGTCGAGGTCTTTGTGGAGGTATTAAGGGGGAAGATAGCATCTGTTTAAGGAAAAGCCAATCACAAAGGGTTGGCTTTTTTTCATCTATCCGGTAAATAAGTTGCTGATAGGGGATGAAGAAGAAATAAACTCAGAATCATCTTGACAAAAGCAGAATTATATATACAATTAGTTCAATTATACAATTAGTACAATTTGGAAAAGTGATTTGATATGAAGGCTAGTCCACTCCCCCCTCTTGTCTCGCAGATTCACTTGAGTTTTCGTTCAGGCGAGCCAATTTATTTGCAGGTCATTGCTCAAGTAAAAGCATTGATTTCCAGTGATGTTCTGAAAGCCGGAGATCAACTTCCTACAGTGCGAGCTTTGGCGCAAGAATTGCGCATCAATTTTAATACCGTTGCGCGCGCCTATAGAATGTTAGACGAAGCGGGAATTATTTCTACCCAGCAGGGACGCGGTACGTATATTTTAGATTCTCCCCTCCCTGAAAAAAGAGAAGAATTTCGAGAGCAAGCGTTGAAGAGTCTAAGCGAGCGTTATCTTCAAGACGCGACTCAGTTAGGGGCTTCCCCCGAAAAAATTCAGCAAGTCATTAATCAATCAATAGCGGACTGGTGTCAGTCTGAAGAAAACTAGAAGCGAGGTTGTCATGTCTCCAAAATCGAAAAAAC
>JAOZOM010000447.1 GCA_029933275.1 Anaerolineales bacterium
ACGCCATCGGGAGGCTGTTTTTTGCTCCCCAGAGATAATTGGCGTAACGTCCCGCGTTATCAGATGTGCCGCGTGCCGCGAGAAAGACGAATTGCGGATCGCGCGTGCGAATGGCTTGGGCAATGGTCTCAATCTTTTCTCTCTGCGTGGAGAGGAGATTTTCTAAACGGTCAGGTTGTTCGTGTATTTCAGAGTGGAGGGTCATAAGATTTTTTCTAAGAAAATGTCAGTTCCTGAGCGGAAGGCAACTGTTTTTGAGCCTGTAGACGAAGGACGGGGGCAAGATACCGCTCTTCGTCTGCAACTACGCTCCGCTTCGTTTCCGCTCAGAGACTGGATATGTTATTTTAACGGAATCAAGCCCAAATCGCGCACGATTCGGCTTTTCATCAAAAAAAGATTTAGCCTTTTACTGCGCCAGCCGTCAATCCTTTTATAAATTCTCTTGAGAGCAGAATATAAAGTATCAAAATCGGGATTGCGGCGAGAGATAAGGTACTGAGGGCGCGTGTCCAATCGGTTCGATATTGACCAAATAATAAAGACACGCCGAGCGCAACCGTGCGGGATTCTTCGGCACGGATGAAGACGAGCGGGAACCAGAAATCGTTCCAGATTTTCATCATATTGAAGATGGCGACTGTTGCCATAGCTGGGCGCAAAAGTGGGAGAACAATTTGCAAATAAATGCGCCACTCGGATGCGCCATCTACTTTGGCGGCATCGAACATTTCTCTGGGGAGGGTTTTGACGAAAGCGGTCAGGATAAAGATGGAAATTGGCATCCCCATTGCGATGTAGACGGGGATTAAGCTCCAAATGGTATCTTGTAGTTTGAGAAATTGCATGATGCGAACAAGGTCAATTGTAGCTAAACGGATCGGAATCATTAGCCCTGCAATGAAGAAAACGTAAAGGGCGGTGCTGGCTTTTGAATTCCATTTTGCGAGGGCATACGCCGCAAGTGAGCCAAAAAAGATAATCAAAGTAAGCGAAATGACAGTGACATAAATGGTATTGAGAAAATATGCCCCAAAATTTCCTTTAAGCCAAACAGCTTTATAACCATCTAAAGTGAAATTTTGTGGTAAGCCAAAGGGATTGCTGAAAATCTCTTTTTGGGGCTTAAAAGAGTTGATGATTAACGTCCAGATTGGGAATATAGCGACAAATGCCCATAAGGAGAGGGCAAAATAGGTGAATGCTTTTTGTTTGCGGCTCATAACGATACTCCTGAGTGAGCTTAATATTTCACCACAAAGACACAGAGAAAAACTTTGTGTTCTCCGTGTCTTTGTGGTGCATATTTTTAAG
>JAOZOM010000448.1 GCA_029933275.1 Anaerolineales bacterium
GGATTTTTAATATCAAGGTTATAGCCATTTTCTTTGATGGTCTTAATATCTACTTGCCAAGCCTGTTCATTTTCTTCGCGTTTCTGCCACCATTTTTTGAGTTCGTCAAATTCTGCTAATTGAATGGTTTTGGTTTTTGAATAGCTTTTATAGCCTTCGGGCAAATGATGTTCGTAATACCAAACGCTTTTGGTTGCTTCACCTTTGGTAAAAAAGAGTAAATTGGTGGCTACAGAGGCATAAGGTTGAAAAACGGAATTGGGCAAGCGAATGATGGTATGCAAATTACAATCTTCGAGTAATTTTTGACGAACGCGTTCTTTTACGCCATCGCCCGTGAGTGAGCCATCGGGCAAAACGATTGCCGCTCTGCCGCCGGTTTTGAGCAGGCGAATCATTAATATCAGAAATAAATCGGCTGATTCTTTGGTGCGGTAGTTTTGGGGGAAATTATTTTCATTATTATTCGAGACTACGCCCCCAAAAGGCGGATTTGCCAAAATGATATTGACGCGGTCTTTTTCTCTATATTCGTTGAGCGGGCGTGCCAGAGAATCATCGTATTTGATGTTGGGGAGGGTTATATCGTGCAAAATCAGGTTGGTATTGGCGAGCAAATAGGGCAGGGGTTTATATTCCCAGCCGCGGACGTTCTTTTCGATATTTTCGCGCTCTTCGATGGTGGTGGCTTTGGCTTTGAGATGCTCAATGGCGGCTGTCAAGTATCCACCCGTTCCGCAAGCTGGGTCCAGGAGCGTTTCGTCCAGTTGGGGATCGGTCAATTCTGTCAGCAGATGCGTAATCGCTCTTGGGGTATAAAATTCGCCCAGCGTCCCCGCGCTTTGTAATTCTCCCAGAAAACTTTCGTAAATTTGCCCAAAGACCTGTTTATCTTTGCTGTTATTAAAATCGATCAGGTTGAGTTTATTAATCACCTGCCGCAAATGAATGCCCGATTTCATATAGTTGTAGTGATTGGCGAAAACTTCACGCACGAGCAGGGCGCGTTTATTGCCTGTAGATAAATCGATATTTGCGAGGGTGGGGAAGAGTTTTTGGTCTACAAAGCTCAGCAGTTCATCGCCCGTCATGCCTTCATCGTCCCCCGCCCATTCATCCCAATGCAATTCGGCGGGAATGGGGGAGGTGTAGCTCTCTTGAATGAGTTCGAGTTCTTTGTCTTTATCGCTAAAAATTTTGAGAAAGAGCATCCAGCCCAATTGCAGAATGCGGAGTTCGTCACTGCCTGTGCCAACATCTTGGCGCATAATTTTTCGGGTAGATTTTACAATGCCGCTGATATTTGCCAT
>JAOZOM010000132.1 GCA_029933275.1 Anaerolineales bacterium
TATTCAAAATCTCCGCCGCACCTTGGGCGAGTGCTTCTTGCGCCAATCTCTCGCCAAGTTCCTGCGCGTTTTTGCCTTCTCCGCTCACTTTGATTATTCTGCAACCATCTAAAGATGCTACCAAACCCGTCAAGCTGATGTCTGATGTCTCAAGTCTAAAGTCTGCATACGCCGCAACAGGCACAGCACATCCGCCACCCAAACCTGCCAAAAAGGCGCGTTCGGCGGTGACGGCGTTTCTCGTGGGAAGATGCTCAATCGCAGAGAGCAAGCCAAGGGTCACGCCTGCATCGGCGCGGCATTGAATGGCAAGCGCGCCTTGTGCTGGGGCAGGAATCATTTGCTCGTAGCCGAGAATCTGCATCCGATCCCCTAAATCTTGATTAAAGTCCAATCGAATCAATCCTGCTGCGGCGAAAACGACCGCATCATATTGCCCTTCGAGCAATTTTCGGAGACGGGTATCCACATTGCCGCGAATATCGGCAATTTGCAAATCGGGGCGTTGGGCGAGAAGTTGCGCTTTACGGCGGGGACTGCTCGTGCCGACCTTTGCGCCTTTAGGAAGAGTTTCGAGGGTGTAGCTCGCCTCCGAAACGAGGGCATCACGGGCATCAGCGCGGGCGGGGATTGCGCCAAGCGTGAGACCAGTAGGATTTTCGGTGGGCAAATCTTTGAGGGAGTGAACGGCTATATCGACGCGCCCGCTGAGGAGGGCAGATTCGAGTTCTTGGGTAAAAAGCCCCTTGCCGCCAATCATAGGAAGGGGTTTATCGAGAATTTTGTCGCCTTGCGTAATGAAAATTTCTTCAAAGCAGGTTAAATCGGAATGCACAGCTTCGAGGGCGCGCATGACGTGATTGGTCTGCCAGCGGGCAAGTTTGGAGGGGCGAGTTGCGAATTTTAATTTCATATTTTTTTTTACCACAATGACACGAAGAACAAAAAGTTTTTAAGGAGAGATCACAAAGTTTTTCGTTGTGATTTTAAAGAGAATCTTTATAAACTTTGTGGTGCATATCATTTACTCCGATAAATCAAATAAAGCCCGCGTCACGGTCGCATATTCGGGGGCGTGTCCGTTAGTGGCTTCGACCCGCAAACGGCGAATGGGGGCATCAATCAGCTTTTTGACGAGAGCCTGCGTCAGGATTTCGATGCGCTGATGGTCTTTTTCGTCCAAATGCGAGAGACGGCGCAAGGTTTTTTGCAGTTCCGCTTGGCGGATTTCGTCCGCTTGTTTGCGAAGGGTGGCTATTAGCGGGAGCATCTCTAGCGAAGCGAGAAAATCGGCAAAGCTAGCTTCTTCTTCCGCCAAAATTTGCTCGACGCGCGGCACTTCCGCGGCGCGTTGCGCCAGAGAATCTTCAAGCTGAGCATTCAAACCATCCATATCGTAAAGGTTGATATTTTCGATATCGCCGACTTCGGCAGAAATATCGCGCGGCACGGCAATATCGATCATCACCAGCGGACGCTCGGCGCGTTTCTCCATCGCCTCGGCGACCATTGGCGCGTGGACGATGATATGCGGCGCCCCAGTCGAAGCGATTAAGATATCGGCGCGCTCGAGGGCGGATTCGAGATGCTCAAAAGTGGAGGCTTCTGCCCCCCAGCGGATTCCGAGCGCAAGCGCGCGTTTTAGCGTCCGATTAACGACAAGGACGCGCGCTGCCCCGCGCTTGCGGAGGGATTCCACGGCGAGTTCTGCCATTTCACCTGCTCCCAGAATCACGATTTGAGCATTTTCTAAGTCGGATACTTCGCGCGCGGCGAGAGACGCAGCTAAAGAGGAAACCGAAGCCGGGTTACGGCTAATCCGCGTCTCGGTGCGAGCACGTTTTCCGGCATGAATCGCCGTTTGGAAGAGACGCGACAAAATCGAGCCGACCGCACCTTGTCCGCGCGCCAGCTCAAGAGCGTGCGTCACTTGACCAAGAATCTGCGGTTCGCCAAGTACCAAAGAATCGAGACCGGCACTCACGTTCAATAAATGAGCGACCGCGTCCATATCTGCATAAATATAGCGATGGGCAATAAGCTCATCTCGCGAAATCGCTTGCGAATCGATCAAAAAATCTTCCAACTCTTTCGCATTTTCGCGTTTTGAGATCGCATAAAGCTCCACGCGATTGCAAGTAGAGATGATGACCATCTCGCTGATGCTCGTTTCTTTATGGGGATGCCCTAAACGCGCTAAAGCAGCGCGAGTTTTCTCATCGTTGAAGGCAAATTTTTCGCGCAAATGAAGACTGGCGGTATTATGGTTAATTCCTAAGCAATAAATGTGCATAGTATTCCTTTGAAGATGCCAACTATATCTTAGAAAAACCAGCACCAACTGTAGGTTTAGGTAGATTTTCTCTAAGAAAATGATAAGAAAATCTAAAAAACTATGGTATCTTCTTCAGTTATGAAACTAAACCCTCAACTCGATAAAATCCGTCAATCGTCCACTGTGGCGATGGCGGATCGTGTTCTCGCGCTCAAAGCGAGCGGACGCAAAATCATCCCTCTTCACGTTGGCGACCCAGATTTTGACACACATTCGGCTATTTTGGATGTAGCAGTTAAGGCGATGCAAGATGGTTTCACCCATTACGCCTCCAGCCGCGGCGACCTTGAATTTAGGCTTGCTGCCGCGTCCAAGCTGATGCGTGAAAACAACATTTCCTACGACCCCGCAACAGAGATTCTCGCAACGCATGGCGGAGTTCACGCGTATTACCTTGCCATGCAATCCGTCTTAAGCCCCGGAGACGAAGTCCTCATTCCCGACCCCAGTTGGGCGACACATGCGAATATGGTCACGTTGTTGCGCGGGGTTGTGATTCGCGTTCCAGCTCCGGCGGAGAATGGGTTTATCCCGCAAATAGATGCTTGGGAAGCAGCACGCACGCCCAAAACACGCGCGCTCGTGATTAATTATCCCGCTAACCCGACGGGCGTTTATCCTACACAAGAATATCTTCAAAAACTGCAAAAATTCGCCGCTGAACATGATCTGTGGATTGTGAGCGATGAGGTGTACGAAAATCTTTTTTATGGCGAAAAGCCGATTTCTGCGGGGGCGTTTGACGGGGCAAAAGAGCGGACGATTTTGGTAAACAGTCTCTCGAAAAGCTACGCGATGACGGGGTGGCGAGTTGGTTATTTGGCAGCACCGAAACGTGTGATTGATAATGCGTTGAAAGCGGGGCAAAACTCGATTACCTGCGTAACACCTTTCATCCAAAAAGCGGCTGCCTTTGCGCTGAGCGATGCAGATATGCAAATTGCTCAAGACAATATGCGTGCCGCGTATGCCCGCAGACGCGCACTAGTTCTGCGTGTTGCGGATGAATACCCTGAAAGCCCGCTGGTCATCACGCCACCACAAGGGGCGTTTTACTTTTTCCTTGATTTTCGCTTTCTAGAGAGATCATCGCTTGAGATTTGTGAAAAAATTCTTGAAGATGTTGGGGTCGCTCTTGTCCCTGGATCCGCTTTCGGAAAAGAGGGCGAAGGATTTGTGAGAATGACTATCGCCGCATCTGACGCAGATGTAGAAGCGGGGATTAGGGCTATTTTTGAATGGATTGGAGGCTTGAGATGAAAGTCGCATTTCAAGGGGAAGCGGGCGCATATAGCGAAGAAGCAGGCTACGGCTATTTCGATGCTGTCGAGATGGTGCCAAAAGAAAGCTTCAACGCTGTTTTTTCAGCTGTCGCTTCAGGCGCGTGTACTGCAGGATTAATCCCGATCGAAAACTCCCTCGCGGGCAGTATTCACCATAACTACGATTTACTTCTGCGCCACAAACTCCATATTGTCGGTGAGTATTATCTGCGCGTACGGCATTGCCTGATTTCTTTCCCCGACACCAAAATAAATGAAATCACGCAAGTGATCAGCCATCCCCAAGCCTTAGGGCAATGCGATGGATATTTACGAAACTTGGGCGTGAAAACAAATCCCGTTTATGACACAGCCGGAAGCGTAAAAATGCTCAAAGATAGTGGCGAGCGAAATACCGCCGCCATCGCATCCAAACGCGCCGCCGAAATTTACGGAATGCAAATTTTAGAAGCGGGAATCGAAGATAATCCTGAAAACTACACCCGTTTTATTGAAATTGCCCCAAAAATCATTGCCCCAGAAGGCGATGTGAAAACTTCGATCGTTGTTTCGTTAAAAAACATCCCCGGTGCGCTCTTCAAAGCCTTAAGCGTTTTTGCTTTAAGAGATATTGATTTAACGAAAATCGAATCCCGTCCACAGGCAGGAAAACCCTGGGAATACCTCTTCTACATAGATTTTCTCGGCGTGGTTAACGAAGAAACCGTACGACGCGCATTAAATCATTTAGATGAATACGCTATTATGTTAAGAGTACTTGGCTCTTATTCTCGATTTCCTCTTGACACATTCTCCTCGCGGGCATAGAATACCGCCCAACATGAGCCAAACACCTAACTTCTACTTTTTTAGCTTCTATTTTTACGGTCTCCGAACTCGGTCGCCGTTGGTTGCGCTTAAGTAGTAGGTAAAAGAAAAATTTAGTCCTGCACATCTTGAAAGAGCGAGCCAAACGGCTCGCTCTTTTTATTTTCCATGCCTCACTCAGCAACACCATCCCCCCGCTTCTGGGGGGATTATAGGGGGGGGGCAAAAAAAGGAGCTTTTATGCAAACACGCGGCATTCGTGGCGCAATCACTATCAGCGCAGACACCAAAGAAAACGTTCTTTCAGCAACCCATGAATTATTGGATGCAATCCTGGTTGCCAACCCCAACCTGAGAGGCAACGACATCGCTAGTGCCTTCTTCACCACCACCGAAGACGTCACATCCGCGTACCCTGCACTTGCTGCCCGTCAAATCGGCTGGGATGCGGTCCCCATGCTCTGTGCTAGAGAAATTCCTGTCCCAGAGAGTTTAGCAATGTGCATCCGTGTTCTCATCCACTGGAACACCGGCCTTTCACAAAAAGAAATCAAACATATTTATTTACGCGACGCAAAAATTTTGCGCCCCGATTTAGCTAATAATTAAACATATTTTGTGCCCGAAGAAGAAATAAAAGCTTTAAGTTTTTCTCCGCGTAATCCGCGCTCTCCGTGTACAAAAAAA
>JAOZOM010000449.1 GCA_029933275.1 Anaerolineales bacterium
ATGCGCCAATCATCTCTCCAGCGGTGATACCGGCTTGGGCGTGCACCCAACATCCCGCAATTGCAGATTCAAGTGCGCCCAAACCCTGTGAGCGGAGACCTACAATTAATCCCGCTAAAACATCTCCGGAACCAGCCCGCGCTAATGCAGGAGTCGCAACCGGGATGGTGAAAGTTTCGCCATTGGGTGCGGCTATCACCGTAAACGCGCCTTTTAGCACGACAACGTGTCCCCATTTTTCGGCATATTCTCGGGCAATTTCTAAACGATTGGATTGAATATCTTCAACCGAGAGTCCTGTCAAGACCGCCATCTCGCCCGGGTGGGGAGTCAACACAGCAGTATCGTGAATCAAATCGTACCAATTCTCGATTTGGGCGAGAAGTTTAAGTCCGTCCGCATCAAAGACGAGAGGAGGTAAGTTGTTTTTATGCGCTTCTTTTTCCTCATCTTCGGCGTGGATGAAGCCAATTCCGTTTTTCTTCGCGATTCTGTTCTTCGTTAGCAGACGCAAGATGAATTCACGCGTTGTTTCTTCCATCCCAAAGCCGGGACCGATAAGAAGGGCGGTGGAGCGACCCAAATTTTCAGCCAACACCTTCGCCGCATCCTCCGCAATCACGCCCATTTTATGCGGGAGCAGCACCCAAGTCGCTTCAGGGAATTGTCCCGCCAAGGCACCATGTAAAATGGAAGGAATTGCCAAAGTGACCAAGCCCGAGCCGATACGATAGGCGGATTTCCCCGCTAGAAGTGCCGCACCGGTGTAATTGACCGACCCTGCCGCGATAAGAGCGGTGCCGAAAGTACCTTTATGGGCATTCAGTGGACGTTCCGGAAGCAGTGCCGTGACCATATCTTCATCAACAACAAAGTTTTTGATTGCCACCCATTCGGGGACTTTATCGGTCACACCAATATCCACAATAGCGATATCGCCGCACAGTTCGAACGCGGGCAGTTTCAACAAACCAAACTTGATTGCCGCCATCGTCGCGGTGATGTCGGCGGGAACGGTTTCCGGCGCGGCATCACCGGTATCACTATCCACGCCGGAGGGGCAATCTACGGCGAGAATGAAAGGATCCCAATCGATATATTCGAGGGTGTCCCCGACCGCGGCGAGTAAATCTGCCGCGCTTTCGCGAAGCGGGAGTTTGATACCTGTGCCGAGCAAACCGTCAATTAACACCGAATTTGCCTCGACCAACGCGCTTATTTTAGAAAAACTCTCATCTTCCGCAGCGAAATAAATCTCCCCACCTACGTTTTTGACGCGTTCCACAAGCGGATCGCCTTCGG
>JAOZOM010000450.1 GCA_029933275.1 Anaerolineales bacterium
GCAGAATCGGGGTAGCGGGCGGCAGCGAAAAATTTAAGGCAATATTGGGTGCTTTGCGAGGAGGCTACATCAACGTCTTGATTACCGACCATATCACTGCGCAAAAACTTGAAAGTAGTTTCGGTGAAAAATAACTTAAGACCCAGGAAAAGGAGGTTCAAATAATAAGAAAAAATAATGTGATTTGTTCCAATCTTATTCAGTCAATATAAATATGAAGGAGAAAGAAATGAACATACGAAAAGTTTTGTTATCTGTTGTTCTCGTAATGATTTTGGGAGCAACGCTGGTAGGTTGTAGCGCGCCAGCAGAAGAACCAGCCGTAGCCCCAGTATCTGAAAAAGAACCCTACGAAATTGCTGTTATTGTTAAGATTACAGGCATTCCGTGGTTCAACCGCATGGAAGAAGGTGTAAATCAAGCGGCCGAAGATTTTAACGTAAATTCCTATCAGGTTGGTCCTGCAGACGCAGACCCGGCACAACAAGCCAGAATGGTCGAAGATATGATTAGCAAAGGTGTTGACGCCATCCTTGTAGTACCCAATGATGCTGTCGCTCTTGAGCCAATTTTTGAGAAAGCTCGGGAAGCCGGAATTATTGTCATAACTCACGAATCCCCCGATCAGGTTGGCAACGACTATGATTTAGAATTGATTGATAATGTGGAGTTTGGTCAACATAACTGGGACAAATTAGTCGAAAGTATGGGCGATACTGGGCAATACGCAATTTTTGTCGGCGGATTAACAGTGCCTCTCCACAATTTATGGGCAGATGAAGGTCTTGCTTACGCTGCTGAAAAATACCCCAATCTTGAATTAGTTACCGAGCGCATTCCGTGTGGTGAAGATCAAGAACTTTCCAGACAGACCACCCTTGATTTGCTCCAATCCTACCCTGACCTAAAAGGGATTATTGGATTTGGTAGTTTAGGACCTATAGGAGCAGCGCAGGCACTTACAGAGAAAGGCCTAACCGAAGAAGTGTCTGTTGGAGGCACAGTTCTCCCCGGTCAAGCAGCACCTTATCTCCAAGATGGCTCTTTGGACTTTGGTGTTCTCTGGGATCCCAAAGATGCTGGTTACTCGATGGTTTGGACGGCTGTCCAAATGCTGGAAGGCGAAGATATTGTTAACGGTGTAGAAATTCCTGGCATTGGTGTGATTACTTTGGACGGCAACGTCATCAAAGTTGATGCAACGCTGGATATCACAGCCGAAAATGCAGAAGATTTAGGTTTCTAGGATAGTTTCTTGGGAGGGACTCGCTTGATAGCGAGTTCCTCCTTCTCACTTAAGG
>JAOZOM010000133.1 GCA_029933275.1 Anaerolineales bacterium
GTGGGAGGTTTTTTATTTGCTTCTCGGAAAAACTCGGTTTTTGCAGTGGAGTCTTATATTCTTCGATAATTTCTGCTAAAAAATCGGGTAAAATGCCCATGGGGTTCTTTTCTTGAGATGTAAACTTATTATCTCAGAAAAATTCCCCACTTTTTAGCTACCTCCCCGAATTATGCAACACTCGCCAATATGGGATTGAAATCCCATGCTAAAATTCCAAGTCCGTTTAAACGGACTTCCCATCTCAGCCTATGAATTCATTCGGGTGTGTTTCATTTACTTTGGAACCTTGCAGAACGTTGCGTGTAGCGTGTTGCGTAACCCTTAAAAACGGAACACGCTACACGTTACACGAGTTTTCTCTAAAGCATTTGAAACACACTCAATTCCTTCATAGGGCTTTTGGATAATAATCTTGCATCTAAAACACCTCCTAAAAACCACTCATCAACTCGGCTTCACCCAAGTTGCCCTCTTTGCCTTGTACAAACTCGGCTTAAAGACAGGCTACTATAAACGCATCCCAATTCCCGATTCTCAAATAGCAAATATCGAATACCTTTTCTCTCTTCCATCCTCCAATGAACTCAAAGAAACTCTCGGCTCAGATGGCATAAAAACCCTTCTCACCGAAGCCAACCATGTCGTGGATGGCAAATTCCGCATCTTCGGCGGCGAACTCACAGAAATCAAACTTGATTTTGATACTCCTCGATCTCATTGGACAGATTACGAAACCGGCAAAGCCTCAATTCCCAATTCCCAATTCCCAATTCTCTCTCTAAACCTTCCCCCTTCAACCTTAGACCTTAAACTAATCTGGGAACCCGCCCGCTTTGACTGGGCTTTCACCCTCGGACGCGCCTACCGTGTTAGCGGAGACGAGAAATACGCTGAAGCCTTCTGGCGATATTTTGAGATATTTGATGCGGGCAACCCCGTCAATATGGGATCCAACTGGATGAACGGGCAAGAAGTTGCCATTCGCCTCATGGCATTCGTTTGGGCGGCGCAGATTTTTGATGAATCCAACGAAACAACGAAAGAACGAAAAGAACGTCTAACGCAATCCATCACGCAACACGCAACACGCATCACGCCAACGCTATTATACGCTCGCTCCCAAAACAACAACCACCTCCCCAGCGAAGCGGCGGGATTGTACACAGCGTCTTTAGCCCTCCCCGCTCATCCCCAAGCCCCAAAATGGCGCAAACTGGGCATCAAATGGTTAAACTGGAGCTTTGAAAATCAAATTGACGAAAAAGGGGAATATATTCAGCACAGCGTCACCTATCATCGCTTAGTTTTACAGTTGGCGTTATGGGTAAATGCTTTAAACACAAAGAGCACGAAGGAACACGAAGAAAAAATAAAGAAAAAAGAAAAAAAACTTAGTGAACCTTTGTGTCCTTCGTGTTTAAAAAAGATTGCTTTAGCAACGCGCTGGTTGGCGGAGTTGACTGATCCCATCTCTGGCAACGCCCCCAATCTTGGCGCAAATGATGGCGCGTATATTTTCCCTCTCACAAATGGCGACTTTCGAGATTTTCGTCCCGTAGTCAATGCGGCTTCACGGGCTTTTCTCAACGAAGACCCTTTTTCTATAGACGAAATGAGTTCTTGGTTTAAAGTTGAAAGTTCAAAGTTGAAAGAAAAAAAACCTTCAACTCTCAACCTTAAACTTTCGACCTTAAAACCTTCAACCGAATCTTGGGCATCCCTCCGCATAGTGAACGGAAACCTCCGCCTCGCCCACGCCGATCAACTTCACCTCGATCTTTGGTGGCAGGGAGAGAATATCACTCTCGACCCAGGAACCTATCTTTATAATGCCGAAGCGCCTTGGGATAATCCGCTCCCTGCGGCGGAATTTCATAATACGGTCACAGTCAACGGGCAAGACCAAATGACCCGTGCCAGTAAATTTATGTACCTTGATTGGTCACATGGATACATCCTTGAGAAATCTTCAAATAAAATTATCGCTGAGCATGATGGTTATAGAAAATTGGGCGTTACGCATCGCCGCGAAATCAGTTTTGAAGAAAATATCTGGAAAATTGAAGATAGCCTGATTCCTAATACCCAATTACCAAATACTTATCGTTTACACTGGCTTTTGCCTAACGGAAAGTGGAAAGTGGAGAGTAGTGACGAGAAAATAGAAATTAACCTAAAACTTAGAGAAGATTGGATAAAAATCACCATCTCCCAATTCCCAACTCCCAACTCTCAATTCACAATTGCCCGTGCTGGAAAACTACTTCACGGAAATGCTGAAATCTCGTCTACACGCGGCTGGTATTCGCCGACCTACGGTGTCAAAATCCCCGCGCTCTCGCTGTCTCTCGAAATAATCGCCTCCGATGAAGTACAATTTACCACCGAATTTCAGCTCCCTAATTCCTAATTAACAAATCCCTATGCACGTATTAATTATTCATCAAGCCTTCGCCGCGCTCAATGAGCCGGGCGGCACACGCCATCACGAACTCGCTCGCTATCTTGTTCAGCGCGGGCATCGCGTCACGATTATCGCCAGCCCCGTCAGCTATATCACGGGCGAAGCTCCCGCTACTTCTACCGAAAATCTCGAAGATGGCATCACGATTATCCGCGCCTACGTTTATCGGGCGCATCATAAATCTTTTGTGCATCGCGTTTTCGCCTTCGTTTCTTTCATGGCATCTTCCTTTTTTGTGGGATTAAAAGTCAAAGATGTGGATTTGATTTGGGGGACATCGCCGCCAATTTTTCAGGGGATTACAGCTTGGGCATTGGCGCGTTTAAAGCGGATTCCCTTCCTTTTTGAAGTCCGTGACCTGTGGCCTGCTTTCGCTATATCAGTTGGGGTGCTGAAAAATGGCATTTTGATTGGGGCATCGGAGTGGCTGGAGCGTTTCCTTTATCGCGCCGCGGATCGGGTCATGGTCAACAGCCCGGGGTACGTTACGCACGTTCGGGACTTGGGAGCGAAACGCTTGGAACTCGTCCCCAACGGCGCAGATGCCGGGATGTTCGATCCCGCCCAGAGAGGGCAATCCTTCCGAGAATCCCATCAATTAGAAGATAAATTTGTAGCACTCTACGCAGGCGCGCATGGAATGTCGAACGATCTCGGTGTCGTTTTAGATGCGGCAGAGATTTTGCGAGAAGAGAAAGATATTCAAATTGTGTTGCTTGGGGATGGTAAAGAAAAGGCGAATTTGCAGGCGCAAGCGAAAAAAATGGCGTTGAAAAATGTGAGTTTCATCGCCTCCGTGCCGAAAAGCGGAATGGCGGATGCGCTCGCCGCATCGGATGCCTGCATTGCGATTTTGAAGCCGATTGAGTGGTATAAGGCGACCTACCCGAACAAGGTTTTCGATTATATGGCGGCGGGGCGACCGGTTGCGCTGGCGATTGACGGCGTAATTCGTGAAGTGGTCGACGCAGCGGGATGCGGTATCTTCGCCGAGCCGGGAGACGCGGTTGCGCTGGCGGATGCGATTCGCAAATTGGCATCCAACCCTGCGCGTAGCCAAGATATGGGGCTGGCAGGACGGCGTTATGTGGAAGAGCATTTTGACCGCGCCGCGCTAGCCGAACAATTGACGGGGGTTTTGGAAGAGATGGCGGGTTCAAAATGAAGCCGTTGAGAAATAAAAACTGGCGATTGTGGACGGCGCGTTTTCTGATCGCCGCGGTGATTGGCTGGAATTTGCAGGTCGCTTATGTTTTTCTCCTCTCGCCGGAAATCTTTGTCTCCGGTTTTGAGTTGAGCGGAATCCCCGGGGAAGCCGCCGTGCGCGGGATGGCGGTCTTGTTTATGATGTGGAATATCCCCTATTTGGTAGCGCTCTGGCTCCCGCAAAGACACAGAGTCTCGCTTTACGAGGCAATCGCGATGCAAACGGTCGGGTTGCTGGGGGAGAGTTTTATCCTTTCCACGCTGGGAACGGGATACGCGCTGCTGCGCGTTTCGATCACGCGCTTCATCGCCTTTGACGCGGCGGGATTGGTTTTTCTTGTCGCGGCTTTTCTTTTGTCGAGAGAGTGATTGTTGGTGGGGTTTTGGAAGAGATGGGGGGATGGGAAGCAGGTATAATACACCCATTAAATTTAATTGTAGGAGTTTCTTAATGGCTAAAGCAGAAATTTTCGCAGGGGACTGCGGATTCAATACAGAAGTTGATGCGACTATGAATGGTAGGGTTTGCAAGCTGAGTATCGTTAGCGAGTGTCCTTATATTACCAAAATGGCGGAGGAGATACCAGAAGTCAATCCCTATGAGGAAATCTCTTTCAGGCGCGCAATGCCCAAAATTCACGAGGCGGGACATAAGCATTGCACACATGCCTCATGTCCCGTGCCGGTGGGTATTATCAAGGTAGTCGAGGTTGAAGGAGGGTTGGCTTTGCCTACGAATCCGACAATCAAGTTATCACAGTAGGGAGAATAAGTTGGGTGTGTTTCATTTACTTTGGAACCTTGCAGAATGTAGCGTGTTGCGTAACCTCTAAAAACGGAACACGCTACACGAGTTTTCTCTAAAGCATTTGAAACACACCCCAATGATTTGTGTGATCGGTAATACCTCAAAGGAGATTCAACGACCAAAACCCACGACACCCTCATCGTCGGCTCAGGGGCGCGGGCGGTGCGGATTAAAATCCTGCCTCAGCACATGAAAGCCCTGACGGGCTATGCGAGTCGGCTTCAGCCGACTTCCGTGAACTAAGGCAGGGATTCACCCCGTACCGATTTATTTGCATGAAATGTTCGTCCAATTCGCGTTAAAGGATCTCGGTGGCTTGACGGTTCAAAAATCTGCCACAATCTGTGGATGACTCTACTGCAAAAACCGAGTTTTTCCGAGAAGCAAATGAAAAATACCCCACTTTGTCATCATAGTGCGACAATTTAAGGGACAGGGCATTAAAAAACTCGGTTTTTAGGTGTTATTTCCTCCACTTGGAAATACTGTTGACCTTTTTGCAGTCGAGTCGTGGATAAAAACAAGGAGACTTCCTCATGACCAAAACCTACGATACCATCATCATCGGCTCTGGCGCGGGCGGATTAACTGCCGCAGTCTGAGACCTGACAGGTTTTC
>JAOZOM010000134.1 GCA_029933275.1 Anaerolineales bacterium
CAAGTACCCTAATCTCGCGCGGTAAAGTAGATAAACTCTCCGCCCCATTTTCGGTGATCACCATATCATCTTCTACACGAACACCATTTCTATTTGGTAGATAAATGCCCGGCTCAACGGTGAACGCCATGCCGATTTCGAGAATCCGTTCGTTATCATCGCGCATATAGGGAGCTTCGTGAGCTTCCATGCCGATTCCATGTCCGGTGCGATGTGTGAAATATTGCCCGTAGCCCGCGTCTTCGATTACTTTGCGCGCGGCAATATCCACTACTTTAGCAGGGAGACCGGGTTTCGCCGCGGCACGTCCCGCTGCATTGGCGGCTTGCACAATCTCGTGGATTTTTTGATATTCCGCATCAATTTGCCCAATCGCAAAGGTACGAGTAATGTCGGAGATGTAATTCTGATAACGCGCACCCCAATCTATGACGAGGAGATCGCCCTCTTGGAGTTTGCGTTCGGAGGGCGTGGCATGCGGATTAGCAGAATTCGCCCCCCCAGAAACTATCGGTTGAAAGGGGAAGGGAGATTCTGAACCATGTTTGAGCAATTGAGCGATTAATTCAGCAGAAATTTCTTTTTCGCTCACGCCGATTTTTATCATCGGCAAAGTCGCTTCGAGAGCATTTTGGGCAATTTCAGCGGCTTTTCGCATCGCGGCGATTTCTTCCGCGTTTTTGCGGATGCGGAGCGAGGCGACCATCTCGGTTGCATCCGGAAAAGTGGCCTGAGGGGCAGCGGCTTGGAGATAGCGATATTCTAGCAAACGCATGGCAAGAGGCTCTACGCCGATTTTTTTATCGGCTAGACCGAGAAAGTTAATCGCGTTGCGAAAAACATCCGTCCAAACGGCAGGATTTTCGCCGTAGGGGAAGGCTTCCACGTCAAAGGGAAGCCCCGTCAATTTTGCGGTTTCGAGTTCGGGCAGAATAAGAGCTATTCGGTTATCCGAAGCAAAAAGGGCAACTATGGGACGCTCCATGAGATGAAAATGGAGTCCGGTTGCAAAAAGCAAGCTGGGGCTGGGATTGAGCGCAAGCGCGTCCAAACCCGAATCGGCTAAGGCATTTGAGATCTTTTTTAAACGGGTGATGTCCATTTGTCCTCTTTAAGAATGGTATTTTTTCGAGAATTGGATTTGAATCCAATCGGAGATATGCGGGAAGTGGGTATCTAAGAAAATAACAAGCCCAAACCACCAAGGCAAAATCATGCTGCGGCGAGGGCGTTTCGCCATTTGAATCACTTTTTCGGCGACAAATTCGGATGTCATATTAACCCATTCGGGCGAAGAGATTTTGGATTTGACAGAATAATCGCCCGTGTGGTCACCAAATTCGGTGGTGGCGGGACCGGGGTAAATGCCAGAAACGCGGATGCCAAGGTGGCGCACTTCACGGCGCAAGGCATTGGTGAAACCGCGCACGCCAAATTTTGTAGCGGCATAAACCGAGTAAAGCGGAGCGGCGGTAAAGCTGGCAACCGATGCCATATTGATAATATGCCCTTCTCCGCGTTCGATCATGTGCGGGAGTACCGCTTGGGTCATTTGAATAAGACCGGTCAGATTAACGGAGATTTGGGTCTTAATATCACGCTCCATATCTAAATTCTCGAGCCAATCGAGACGACCAAAACCGGCGTTATTGAAAAGGATGTCTATTTGCCCGTAAAAATCGAGGGTACTTTGCACCATCAATTTTATTTCGTCAAGATTCACCACGTCTACGGGAATCGCGAGTGCCTCACCTCCTCGCGCTTGAATTTTATCGACTAATTTTTGCAAACGGTCAAGGCGGCGGGCTGCCAAGACCACTTTTGCACCTTCACGGGCAAAAAGATGCGCAGCGTCCGCACCAAAACCAGAGGAGGCTCCGGTGATGAGAACGACTTTGTTTTTCAGAGATTCAGACATGGGAAAATCCTTTCAAATGTGAAGCGTGAATTAAGGGAGCGGGATATTTATTTTGATTTTCTCCCACTCCATTTACATATTCACGTTTCACATACTCACTTTCTACTCTTCCTCATCCTTCACACGCGGGCGCGGCGGTTCAATAGTTGCCTCGGGTGCGAGGGCGATTTTAAGCACCTCGTCCATGTGTTTGACGGGGATAATCTTGAGATCGTGACGTGCCGATTTCGGCAATTCGACCAAATCTTTGAGATTTTTCTCCGGTAGCAGGATGACCTTTATTCCGGCACGATGCGCGGCGAGAATTTTATCTCGTACCCCGCCGACTGGAAGCACGCGTCCCCTCAACGTGATCTCGCCAGTCATCGCCACATCGCGGTAAACGGGATGCCCGGTCAATGCCGAGAAAAGCGCACTGGTGAGTGTAATCCCCGCGCTGGGTCCATCTTTCGGGATCGCGCCCTCCGGAAAATGGATGTGAATATCCATGCGGTCAAAAACCTCGAGCGGAATCTCAAAATCGCGCGCTCGTGATTTGATATACGTCAGCCCGGCTTGAACGGATTCTTGCATCACATCGCCGATATTGCCCGTAATTTGGAGATTCCCCTTCCCCTCCAAAACAGCGACTTCGATAGCCATAATCTCGCCACCGTTCACCGTCCACGCTAGACCGGTTGCTACGCCAACTTCATCTTCGTCTTCGATTTGCGACATAAAATACTGCGGCGGTCCGAGCAGTTTTTCAATTGTCCGCGCCGTGATTTGTTGCGGATAGCGTTTCCCCTCCGCTTTGAGCCGCGCAATTTTGCGACAAACGCGCCCAATCTCGCGCTCCAAATTGCGGACACCGGCTTCATAAGTATATTGGCGGATAATGCTCTGCACCGAGCCTACAGAAAAACGCAAACCCAAATCATGCACGCCGCTCTCAGCAATCTGACGTGGAATTAGATATTGGTCTGCAATTGCTAATTTCTCTTCTTCGATATAGCCGGGGAATTCAATCACTTCCATGCGGTCAAGGAGCGCATCGGGAATATCGTAAAGCGAATTGGCAGTCGTGATGAACATCACCTTTGATAAATCAAAAGGAATTTCGAGATAGTGGTCGCTAAAAGCGTGGTTTTGCTCCGGGTCTAGCACTTCAAGCAGAGCTGAAGAGGGGTCGCCGCGGAAATCGGAGCCGAGTTTGTCGATTTCATCGAGCATAAAAAGCGGATTTGCTTTTCCGGCGCGCTTAATCGTCTGGATGATTCGTCCGGGCAACGCGCCGATGTAGGTGCGGCGATGTCCGCGTATCTCGCTCACGTCCCGCACACCGCCCAATGAAACGCGAGCAAACTCACGTCCGAGTGCTTCGGCAATAGATCGCCCTAAAGAGGTCTTCCCTGTGCCGGGTGCGCCCACAAAGCACAGAATCGGTTGGCGTTCCTTCTTTGGTTTTAAACTCCGCACGGCGATATATTCGAGAATGCGGTCTTTGACCTTTTTTAAGCCATAATGGTCACGCTCTAAAATTTCGGCGGCGTGGCGCACATCCAGTTTATCTTTGCTCAGTTTTCCCCAGGGCAAATCGATAATCCACTCCAAATAAGTACGAATAATCCCCACTTCGGGAGCCATCGGCGGCATTTGCTCCAAACGCGCTAATTCTTTTTCCGCGGTTTCGAGAGCCTCTTTGGATAATTTCGCCTTTTTAATTTTCTCGCGCAACTCCGCCACATCTTGTTGCCAAATATCGCCTTCGCCCAACTCGGTTTGGATAACCTTCAATTGCTCGCGCAAATAAAAATCGCGCTGACTGTGGTTCATTTCCGATTGGACACGGGTATGGATTTTATTCTCCAGCTCCAGTACATCCACTTCTTGCGCCAATAAAATATGAAGCTGTTGCAAACGCGTAGTAGGGTCAGAGAGCATGAGCAATTTCTGCTTTTCGAGCGCATCAATCGAAAGCGTGGAGGCGATCATATCCGCCAGCCAGCCAGGTTCGTTGATATTGAGGGCATAAAGATAGGCTTCTTCGGGCAAAGCACGGTCTAAATGCACACATTGGTCGAAAGTATCCAAAACGGAACGCATTAAAGCGCGCATCTCACGGTCAGCATCTTTTGCTTCGGGCATCGGGCGAACACGCACCCGCAAAAATGGTTTCACCTGTATAAATTCAACAATTTCCACGCGCCGCCGCCCCTGCACCAGCGCAGAGCTAGAGCCTTCGGGCATATTTAGCAAACGCCCTACCGCCATCTCAACGCCGATGGGCAAAAAACCATCCACGTCGGGCGCATCTTCATCCGCATTGCGTTGCGTCAATCCAATCACCGTTTGGTCGTTGAGCTGCGCCGCCTGAATGGCGAGCAGAGAAGCCTCTCGCCCGACAAATATCGGCGAAACCATCCGCGGGAAAATGACCAAATCGCGCAAAGGCACCGCCCACGCTTCAATCAACCCCTCGTGATTCACCTCGCGGTTCGGGACGCGGTAAAGCTCCTCTGTCCGTTGCGAAAGCGCAACCCCAAAATCTTCTTCCTCTTCAAAAGACCAATTATTTTGATTCATGTAGTTCCTTATCCATGTAGTAAGGATTTCAATCCATAACCGCCGAAACGGTTACTACAAAGTTTTTATTCTTGACCTAAAATCTCCCGCACTGCTGCGGTTAAGAAAATCGACCCAGCGGATAGAAGCAGGATGCCGCGTGTATTCGCGATTTCTAAAGCTCGAGCTAACGCAGCTTCGACAGGCTCAATCGCCTCATACGCGACCCCTGCTTGCTCGGCAAACTCAATCATCTTCTGCGCCTCCACCGCGCGGGGATGCGTGGAACGCGTTAAAATTACTTTCTCTAAACGAGGCGCAAGTTCTTTCAACATCGCCCCGAGATTCTTGTCCTCCGATACGCCAAAAATCATCACAATCGGCATTTTCGGGAAATACTCATCCAGTGTTTGCCGCAGTTTAGTAACCGAATCGGGGGTATGAGCAGAGTCTAACACAATGGGCGGCTTCTCGCGCCAAATCTCGAAGCGACCCGCCCATTCTGTCTCGGCGAATCCCTGTTTAAGCTGGGCGGCGTTGAAAATTAAACCTTCTCGACGAGCAGCCAGCAACGCGGCATACGCAGTGACCGCGTTTTCTACTTGATGCTCGCCCAAAAGCG
>JAOZOM010000451.1 GCA_029933275.1 Anaerolineales bacterium
TTTGCTGGATTAGGATTGCCGCGCGCCGCGCGCCTCCCTATGCTTGCGTGCCTTCGGGAAGATTTGGGAGTCCCGATTCTTTTGCTCACCGACCGCGCCGATCGAGCTTTGGAATTTGCCGATGAGCTTTCTTTTTGGCTGAAAGATTCGCCGCGTTATCTTTTCTCGGAGCCGAATCCGTTATTTTATGAGGAAGCGTCTTGGGGCACAACGAATAGACGTGAACGAATCCAAGCCCTGACCGCTTTAGCCGCGTATCATCTTCCTTTTGCACAGAAACCAGAATCTCCACCTGTAATCATTAGCTCTACGCGTGCATTGATGGCGCGGACTTTGCCGCGGCGAGAATTCTTGAAAGCCGCTAAATTACTCAAAGTTGGTGGGCAGATGCTCATCACCGCGTTGCTGGAAAATTGGGTAAGAATTGGTTACGAGCCAGTCAACACCGTTTTGGAGCCGGGGCAATTCTCTCATCGCGGCGGATTGCTCGATATTTGGGCACCCGCGGAAGAATATCCTGTACGCTTAGATTTCTTTGGGGATGAGTTAGACACAATTAAGAGCTTTGACCCTGCATCACAGCGAACAATAAATAATCTGAAAGAAATTCTCGTTACGCCCGCGCGAGAATACTTTTTGCCTACTCCCGATTCTCCACTCTCTACTCTCTCCTCATCTTTCTCTGAATTCCATATTCCTATTCTCCATCCCTTCCCTGCCAGTTTGGTAGATTACCTTCCACCTAACGCGTTGGTGCTGATTGATGATATTAGCTTTTCAGCCTCTACTGCTGATGAGATTGAAGAGCAGGCGGTCAAATTTAGAGAAGAAAGTGTTAAAGAAGAGACTTTAGATGCAGATTTTCCTGCTCCGTATTTGTCTTGGTCGGAGTTGGAAGATGCTTTACATAACCGCCCACGTTTGGAATTGGGATATTCCACCGCCCGCGCAGATATGCCCTCTGATTTCACTGCACTTCCGCGTTTTAGCGGGCGTTTGAAGCCTTTTTTTAACTTCCTTGCCGAAAAAGTCGTCAGCGGAGATGATGTTTTTGTCGCATCCCGCCAATGTGAGCGTTTGGCAGAATTATGGCGTGAAAGACATGCCTTTGAAGATTCCGAGTATAAATCACCAGCTTTTATTTGTGAGTCGCTTTCGGGTGGGTGGAGTCTCCCCCATCCTAGCCTTCCCCCGAAGGGGGAAGGGACTGGTTTCTCCCCCTTCGGGGGAGACGGAAGAGGGGGAACTACTCACTTAATCACCGATTCAGAAATCTTTGGCTGGGAACGCC
>JAOZOM010000135.1 GCA_029933275.1 Anaerolineales bacterium
AGGTCGTTTTTCACATTTCAAGATTTTTACAGAGTCTTCAGTGTCTTTAGGAAAAAAGATGAGAAAATACAGTTCCATTTACATTCTTTTAATTCTTTCCTTTACCCTCTCGGCTTGTAGATCTGCCCCTGAGCAGCCCTTAGTGCCGATAGAGACTGTTTTTGCCGCGACCTATGCTGCAATTCAGGCAAAAACAGCGGCGGCAATGCCCTCCAATACACCCACGCCAATTGATACGCGCCGCCCAACGCTAACACCCTATCCCTCCGCTACGACCTACGTTCTCATCCTTACGCCGACTTTTACGCCGACAATCACCGTCACCCCCTCGCCGACAAATGTAACTAGCGGCTCAGGGACGGTTTTATACGCCTGCGAATTTGTTGGTCTATCGCCTGAAGACGCATATACAGCAAAACCGGATGAGATTGTTAGATGGGTTTGGACAGTCAGGAATATCGGAACAACGAGATGGTATCCCGATAGCATGTTTGTTGCTTATGCAAGCGGCGCAAAAATCTACGCGGGCAAAGATAAAAAGTTCCCCCTAAAAACCGCCGCTAATATTGGCGAAACGGGTGAATTTACAATCAGGCTACGGGCACCAAAAGAACCCGGAAAATATACGACTGTTTGGGCATTACAAAAAGGAATCCACGATTTTTGTTACGCAAAATTGGTCGTTAACGTCAAAAAGTAGCTTAGAAACTATTAAACGTCATCACGAGCAGGAAAAAAATCATTTCTACTACAGTTATGCCCGCTAAAATATAGACTAGAATCATCCAGCCGGGTGATTTGTGGGATTGCTGGATATCTTC
Organism: Anaerolineales bacterium; assembly: GCA_029933275.1. Lineage (GTDB taxonomy): Bacteria > Chloroflexota > Anaerolineae > Anaerolineales > Villigracilaceae > Desulfolinea. The sequence goes on from JAOZOM010000135.1 coordinate 822, forward strand.
TCCCTCTGCCAATTGGCGGAGGGATTTTGCTATCAGCTTAGGATTTTTCATCCAGAACCAGTCATCCGATTCGCGCGGGAGGAGGAACTTGCTTCCGTTGAACTCGCGGAGGGTAATCGTGAGCAGTTCGGAGGGGTTGAGGGCGAGATCGAGGGGCAGGAGAAGCGCATCGGCGGCAGGTAGTTCTTCTTTGGGGTTTTGCAAGATTAAGTTAATTCCCGCAGATTCTGCTTCCATAACGGAAGTAAGTTGGGGCAAGAGCGTCTCGTCCCCATTATCGAGGAGAAGGGCTGTGAAGGTATCCGCTTTTTCTTGGAGAAGTTCGCCGCGCAGAATCCCATCCCGCCGTAGAGATTGCCAATGATAGGCAAGTAATCCACCGAAGAGGATGAGCATTTGGAGGGCGTTGAGAAAATCATCCGTAAAGCCAACCGGTTTTGTGCCAAGTAAAATTTGAAGGAGAAGAGAAATCAGCAAGACGGCAGCAGCCATCCCGCCGACTACGCCCGCAAAAAGGGCAAGGTAAAGATAAATTTTTCGGATGCTAGAACGGCGAGCGTGGTCACCTCTTTCATCGAGGGCGAGAGCTTGAGCTTGCATAGGGAACCAAGTTTTGAGCCATAGCGGTAAACTGACAAAAAGGGTTGCCAAAGAATCGGCGAGACGCGTTTCTAAGCTCCCATTCCAGATGCTTGTCCCAAAAATAGTGTCAATTAGAAAAGAAAGCAACATGGCAACGCCGACAAAAGAAGCGAATAAACCGATAAAAGAGAGTATATAGTAATAAAGGCGGTTTAGGGAATCGCGGCGAGGTGCGTTGGGGAGGGCGGTGAGATCGCGTTTGAGCCAGTTGCCATAATATGCCCAAACTGCGCCGAGCGGAATAGCGACCGCAAGCGGTTCTTCGATGGCTTGGAGAAAATCACGAAAGCTGTTCGTCTCTTTAAGGAGAAGTTGGATGAACTCGTTGATAATAATACCTGTTGTGGTGAGGACAAAGATAACGCCCGAAAGAGAAAGAATATAGAGCATCCCTAAACGGAGTAAGGAGGCGCGTTCTGCGGGGTCTTTGAGGGCATCTTGAGCAACTTTCCACGCCCAAACCCAAAGTGGGATACCAACAAGGGCGAGGGCAAGTCCGTTTGCAAGCAGGGTTTCGTAATAATTATCGGCGTGAGCATATTCTGTCACAAGAGAGAAGAGGTAGAGAAGGATTTGATTTACGCCGATAATGGACATGACAAGCGAGTAAATCACCCAAATATAGCGATAGATGCGCCGTATGAGCGTAAGGGCAGTTTTATTGACAATTTCACGCCAATCACCGCGCAAGATATAGACAAAATACGCGGCGACTAATCCATTCATCAGCGCGGCGATGAAATTATCGCTCAGGCTTTGGTAGCCGCCGAGCATAGCTCGCGAGGAGGGGATATTGAAAAAGTCAATGATTAGTCGGTTGATAAATGCCAATCCGTTTTGGGTGAGGGGGATTAATAATCCGAGCAAAGCACTGTAGAGAAAAAGAGCACGCACGGCTGATGTGTGTTCTTCTTCATCCTTGCTCGCACTTCGTTGAGCTGCCCACCAGTGGATGCCAAAAACCGGCACGCCGACCAAAATCAGGGCGAGGGCTTGAGCAAGTTGAGCTACACCGCTTCCAACAGAATTAGAAAAAATCGAACGTGCCAAACCAATCATTCCCCATAAAACCACCTCTAAACTGATGAGGGCTACAGCGTAAAAATAGATCCGTCTAATTGTTTTCATTTTAGATCTCCGTTTTTAGAACGCAAAAGGATTCCGGGAAATTAGTCTGTAAAACGTATCGCGTAATATTTTTTACGCAATACACAATATGTTTAGTATTCTTCCTCGTACCATCCCCAAGACCAATACGCGTAAGGCATTTGGATAAGTTTCCATTCTCCATCTTGTTTGAGCAAACGCGCTATTTCTACATAATCGTAACGGTCAAAAAAGACACCACCAGAGTTTTCCAGAACGGTCACTTCTACATAAGCTGAAGAACCTGAAGTCGTTGTCTTTCCAATTTTATAGCCCGAATTATTCGTATTAAACAAGAAATTCGATTCAAAATCATCGTAACTAGGCTTATTTTTTCCCTCTGCTAAATAAGCATAAGCTCGTTCATAATCTTTATCAGTAATCGCTAAAATATAATTATGAACAATCGCCTCGGGCGTATCTTCAGGGAGATAAACCACTTCGTCTTGCCTTAAGAAAAATGTTGCAATAGAGGCAACTACCAAAAGCGCAATCACAATCAGGATTACGGTAAGAAAACGATCATCTTTCATTGGATTAACTCCTTCCTCAGCGCACGTGACCTGAGGCTTGCTTCCCTTTATCTATCCTTTTTCCCGGTCTCAACAGAATCACGATAAAAGGCCCCAACACGGGTAACAACAACGCAAATAATCCCCACAAACTATATTCCCCAAAACTGAGATTACGATCTCGCAAATAGAAGATTGCCAAGAGAAAACTCGCTAGGAGATAGAAAAACAAAATCATGCGTAAGGTTTCAACACTCATAACTTTATTGTATAAGGTCTAAGAGGAAAAGGCAAGAAATAATGTTCTGCCGAAAAATGGGAATAAATCAAATAATACCAATTCGGAGTAAAAGGTCATATTTGGGAAGTGATGTCTTTCACTACGACAACTTGGAGAATTAAAGTATATTTGATAAATATTACCCTAATAAAAGGATTTCAAAATGCAAATTACTCGTCAAGCTGATTACGCAGTGCGCGCAGTTTTATATCTCACCCGTCTAGGTGTAGAAAACAAAGCTGCAACCAGCAAAATTGCACAAGATCAACATATCCCTCCCTCTTTTTTAGCAAAAATCGTTTCGCAGCTTTCGATTGCAGGCTTATTACATACCTCACGCGGGGCGCACGGCGGAGTTACTTTGGCGCGTAACCCCGAAGATATTAGCCTCCTCGATGTTGTCGAAGCGATTGACGGACCAATCCGCCTGAACGAATGTGTCCATGCAGACGGCATGTGCGCCTTTGCGGATGACTGCCCCCTCACCTCGATTTGGCAAGATGCACAACATGACCTTGTAACGCGTTTGGGCGGAGCAAACTTCGCTCAATTTGCTGATAAATAGTTCTTTTCGGATATAAGAGAATCGCGCGTGTTTTTAGCTTGCTACCGTTAAAAAGGCATTTCCTAGCTTTTCACTCAAACTTCGAGAGTAAAGTAACTCTCGAAGTTTGCTTTTAAACGCGTATAATAAACACACGCACCTATCACAGAAAAAACATCGTTTTCAGGAGGTCTTATGGTTCTCAAAAATAAAAAATACCTAGTTCTAACGGGATTCTTACTCATCTCAATCGCCTGCTCCACCTCGATTCCCTTCTTGGGGACAACGCCCGCCGAAGCCCCGACAGAAGTAGCAAACCTTGAGACGATGGTCGCGGCGGCGGTTGTAGAGAAAGTTGCCCAAACCCTCGAAGCAATGCCCAAAACGAATACCCCAACACCGCCTCCGAGCGAAACCCCTCTGCCAACAAAGACTCCGCTCCCGACAGAAACCCTGCTCCCCTCTCCAACTGCTACAGACCTCCCTCCCAGCCCTACGCCGACCTCAGGCGACTATCCCGAAACAGGAGATGATCTAGTAGAAGGTGAAGATGGCAAATATGCCTATTTCGACTATACCGGTGCGTATAAAATTGAGATCCCTGAGGGCTGGCTTCCCATCCGCCCGGGAGCAGAAGAATACGATGCGGCTTGGCTCTTGCCCGAAGCCTCCTCTCCTGAAGTGCGACATGCCCTCGAATCCATGCAAAGCCTCGACCAAAACATCTTCCGCATCTTCATCTTGGATACGCGCGAAGGACATTATGACGAAGGCGTTGTCAGCAATATCAACCTCCTGCTTGATTACCAAAATCACGCCAGCCTAGAAGAGGTTTTCGCACAAAGCGTCTTAAATTTGCCAAAGTCAATTCCCGGTCTAATCGTCACCTCATCGAATATCATTAAAACCTCTTCGGGAATCCCCTACGGCATCATTATCTCCGAATGGGAGAAAGAAGATGGTACGGGAAATATCACTCACCTCTATCAGCAACAAGCTCTTTTCTCGCTCAACGACAAAGCATTGAGTATCACTTTCACCAGTACCCAAGATTTCAACAATCAAATTTTGCAAGATTTTGAAAAATTGGTAGATGAACTTAGATTTCTATACTAATCC
>JAOZOM010000452.1 GCA_029933275.1 Anaerolineales bacterium
TGATTTTGTTGGCGAGCAAATGGTTCCCTATTATCCATTAGGCGACTATAAAGTTTTGCCCGATGTCAAAGCGTTGAAGGTATAGGAGGATAATTATGGAAACTAATATCATTGTTTCAGGATTTGGTGGACAAGGCACATTATTTGCGGGACAAGTTCTCGCTTATGCGGCAATGGATGCGGGCAAGCAGGTCACTTGGATTCCCTCCTACGGACCCGAAATGCGCGGCGGCACCGCCCGCTGCACCGTGACAATCTCGGATGATCCAATTGGTTCGCCCCTGACACGTAATCCCGCCATTGTGCTTGCGATGAATCTCCCCTCCCTCGACATGTACGAACCATTGATGATGGAGGGCGGCTTGATTATCGCGAATTCATCCCTCATCAACCGCGAGATGGAACGTGAAGATTTGCGCGGCTATTACATTCCCGCCGCAGAAATGGCAGAAAAGATTGGCAATCCGCGTCTGTCGAATATGATTATGGTCGGTGCGCTCCTCGAAGCCGAAGAAGTTCTTCCGCTGGAAGTAGTGAAGAAAGCCCTCGAGGAGCATTTGCCTAAACGACATCATAAAACTTTGCCGAGCAATTTCAAGGCGATGGATGAGGGGGCGGCGTTTGTGAAGGCGTTGGGGTAAAAGTAGAAGATTTGTTGTAGAAAAGAAAACAGCCCATCAAGATGGGCTGTTTTTTTTATTATTTCTGACTATTTCAGCGGTGAGATTTTTCCCAGCGATTCCATATTCCTCGCTTTTCCCCATTCTTGCTTGAGTTCATCCTGATGTATAGATGCCCATTCTATGACCATGCCCAATACTCTGGATGGCAAACGTCCCGCAATAATTGACATTGAATTTATATCGACAAGTGCTTCGTGTTCCCCATATTCCGCATGAAAATGGGGTGGATTATGCTCATCAAAATACATCCTAATAACAATCCCATAAAAACGGCTAATTTCAGGCATACGCAGATTCCATATTTACATCTTCAAATAATTCCTCAGCAGATTTCCCCACAATCTTCATATACAGCGCATCAGGACATAAATCAATCTTATCTGACCAAGCTATTTCCCTGCTTTCTCCGATATATACTTTCTCGAAATTAGCGTAGTCATCCCAATAGCTAAAGACACCTTTCCCCGCAAGATGAGATAAATCTACTTCGCCCGATATTCCATCGGAGTATTCCAACCACAGCCTATATTCAGGAAGCGGTTTTACGCTAATTGGTTTATACATATTAACACCTCATTCTTTGGTTGAGCATCCTTCAAAAATTTC
>JAOZOM010000453.1 GCA_029933275.1 Anaerolineales bacterium
GTGAACAGCCGGGGAAAGTGAACTTGCAAGTCGATGCCAAGCAACGCTCTGGCAGGCTCGTTCTTGAAGCGAAAAATCTGAGCTACGCCTTCGAAAACCAGCCCATTATCAAGAATTTAAATCTCACTCTCCAGCGTGGTGACCGTCTTGGCATCATCGGTGCGAATGGCTCAGGCAAAACCACCTTATTGCGCCTCTTGCTCAACGAACTAGAGCCACAGAGCGGTAGCTTACGACACGGGGCAAATGTGGAAATCGCCTATTTTGACCAAACGCGTTCCCAGCTCGACGAGAGCAAGTCCATTATGGATAATGTCAGTCAAGGTCTCGATGTAATTACCATCAATGGTCGAGAACGGAATGTAGTCGGCTATCTGGAAGGATTTCTGTTCAGCCGTGAGCGTATCCATGCCCCAATCAGTGCCCTTTCGGGTGGCGAACGTAACCGACTCTTGCTTGCCCGACTTTTAGCTCGTCCTGCAAATTTACTCGTGCTTGATGAACCCACTAACGATCTTGATATCGACACCCTTGAAATCATGGAAAATATGCTGCTCGAATACCCGGGGACACTGATTCTTGTTAGCCATGACCGAGCATTTCTTAATAATTTGGTTACCACCACCCTGATACTCTCTGGCGATGGAAAGGTGGTCAACTTCATCGGTGGCTACGATGATTGGCAGAACAAAAAAGAAGCCGAGCAAAAAAAACAAGCCAGTAAGAAGGAATCGCGTAAGGCTTCGCCTCCTGTGTCCGAGAAGAAAAATAAACCTAAGAAACTTACCTACAAAGAGCAGCGTGAGTTAGAGCAAATTCCTGCCCAGATCGAAGCCCTTGAAACGGAACAAGCCCAACTTAATGCATCTCTGACTGACCCCACTTTTTACCAGAAGAATAATGCTGAAGTTAGTCAAGCGGTTGAAAGGTTGAAGATCATTGAAGCCACTCTCGAAAAAATCTATAACCGCTGGGAAGAGCTGGAGAGATAATACGCTTTCTGAGAAGAAGTATTGTAGTCGGGGGAGTGCTGGAAAATTAGGTCGTATAATCAGAAAAGCAGGTATACTTCTCCCACCTAATTTATCAATACTTGGGGTATGCAATGCCCAACGAAGCTCAAACCCGTAAAGAACTAATTGACCCACAACTTGAAAAAGCAGGCTGGGATGTGAGTAATGATTCCCAAGTCGGCATCGAAATCCACGTTGATGGTTTTGACGCGGGTGCGTGGCAAGAATTACAAGGTGAGTTGAAGCAAATTCGTGAGCAGGGCGGTACTTTT
>JAOZOM010000136.1 GCA_029933275.1 Anaerolineales bacterium
TTATTTACGTTGGCTTTTATCTTTCATCGCGAGGGCGTATTAATACCTGTTTTTGCCCTATGGACAGCAGGTATCTTAGCTTATTCATGGTTCAACTGGAATTCCAGTCTGCCTGATGAGTGGAATAATATCCTGTTCAATCATCGAAATATTGAATTTATATTTGGTTATCTAGGCGGCAAACTTCTCTTAACTCGTCAAGTTGGACTAAAAACCGGAGGACGGATTCTTGCTCTAGGTTTGGGAAGCATAACCATCGGGGTCATCTTGCTCAATAATGAAGTATTTTCTCTTGCTTGGCGCACCTATTTATTTGGTATTCCTTTGACTATGGTTTCTATAGGACTGAGCGCATTGGAACAAAACAATTCAACTAATCGCCTATTTCAAGTTTTTACTCACCCATGGCTCGTTTGGCTAGGCGGCACATCCTATGTCCTATACTTAATTCACAATATGGTGTTGAGGATATGGGATACAATCATTCCGATCACCCCCATCCAGACACCCTTGATTACTATCATTACTGTGTTAATTGGCGCAATTGGCTACAAATTATGGGAAAAACCAGTGTTGAAATATATTAAGACAAAGACCCTCCAAAGGATTTTTGCTCCTTATTAAATTCGTGTTTTATCCCCTCATAAAGAACCTAGAATCAAAAAGGTTGGAAAGCCCCAAGCCTTCCAACCTTTTAACGTTAAACCTGCCAACCGAGCTTAGAACAGCCCCAGCACTCGACCTGTTTCCAAATCAATATCCACGTCAAAATAAACAGGACGGGTCGGTAAGCCGGGCATGGTGCTCATCTCGCCCAAAAGCGGATAGATAAATCCCGCGCCGACCGAGGCTCGCAGGTCGCGGATGGGAACGGTAAATCCCGTTGGACGACCTTTGAGTTTCCCATCGTGGCTCAGACTGAGATGAGTCTTTGCCATACACATTGGGAGTTCGTCAAACCCCAAACGGGTATAAAGCTCAATCTTCTTTTCGGCTTCTTCGGAGTATTCCACGCCATCCGCACCATAGATTTTTTTACAAATCGTCTCAATTTTATCTTTGATACTCGTTCCTTTAAGCGGATATAGGAATTTGAAGTCGTGAGGCTTCTCGCAAGCCTTCACAACGGCTTCGCCAAGAGCTTTTGCTCCCGCTCCACCTTCCATCCAATGACGGGAGACAACCGCATCTTCTGCACCCGCGGCAATCGCGGCTTTACAGACGAAATCGACTTCGGCTTGAGTATCATCTTTGAAACTGTTCACCGCCACAACAACGGGAACGCCAAAGCGTAGCGCATTTTCGATATGCGCTTCAAGGTTGGGAATTCCAGCCGCAAGTAAATCGAGATTTTCTTCGGTATATTCGGGCGCAAGCGGCGCACCAGCTTTCACAGCAGGACCACCACCGTGCATCTTGAGGGCGCGAACGGTTGCAACGAGAACAACAGCATCGGGGATTAATCCAGAATAGCGGCATTTGATATCGAAGAATTTCTCCATACCAATATCTGCACCGAAGCCAGATTCGGTCAAAACGTAATCCGCTAATTTGAGTGCGATGCGATCAGCGATAATCGAGCTATTGCCGTGAGCGATATTCGCAAAAGGTCCCGCGTGGACAAATGCGGGGGTGCCTTCGAGGGTCTGCATGAGAGTAGGCATGATTGCGTCTTTCATCAAGACGGTCATCGCGCCAGCAACACCAATATCTTCAGTGGTAACGGGGTCACCAGCAAAGCTCGTAGCAAGAACGATGCGTCCAAAACGGGCACGCATATCAGCTAAATCGGTGGTCAGGGCTAAAATTGCCATAATTTCGCTGGCAACGGTGATGTCATATCCCGTTTTACGAGTATGACCTTTTTCTTTTGGTCCTTGTCCAACAGTAATTTCACGCAAATGACGATCGTTGATATCTACAACACGTTTCCAAGTGATGGAATCGGGATCAATATCCAAGCGCACAAAACGGTGAATCTCTTCTTCGGTCAAATCATCGGGATTCGTTTTATCGATGCCCAATTTTTTCAAACGTAAAAGCATCGATTTCGCAAAAGTACGGCTTCCGTCTTTCGCACGCGGGCATAAACGGCGGAAAAGAGCCTCATCCTTTTGACGTGTTTCGTGAAACATGCGAGTTTCCAATGCAGCCGCAACCAAGTTATTCGCCGCAGAAATCGCATGAATATCACCGGTCAGATGCAAGTTGAAATCTTCCATCGGGATAATTTGCGAATATCCACCACCCGCCGCACCGCCCTTAATCCCAAAAGTGGGACCCTGCGAAGGTTGGCGAATACAAGTGAAAACTTTTTTGCCCAAATGTGCCCCAAGAGCCTGCGAAAGACCAACAGTAGTTGTTGTTTTTCCCTCGCCCAAAGGCGTGGGTGTAATCGCGGTCACATCAATATATTTTCCGTTCGGACGATCTTTCAAACGCGCCAAAAGGCTCAATGAAACCTTCGCCTTATTCGGTCCGTATAAAATCAATTCATCCTCATTGATACCGACCTCTTCCGCAATTTGCGTAATCGGCTTCAAAACCGCCTCTTGGGCAATATCAATATCAGATGGCACGGGGGTTCGTAAATTCAACGGTGTTGGGGTAAATTCTTTCGTCATTTACAGGCTCCTTATTCGATTAATTTTGAAAAATATCCTAGCTAATTGTCATGCCTTTCGTCCGTTTTTGCAAGTGCCTTTCTTCTAATTTGTGTAAATCAGCGTACCTAACTCTTCCCCATTCAAAACGCGCCCCAAATTCCCCTCTCCCACGCCTGAAAAAATCTGCACTGCTAACGCCGGAATTTCCTCCACCAATTTCAGCATCTGCTCGACTTTGGAATCCATCCCGCCTGTTACGTCTGTTCCTGCGGATACGCCAATGCTCCTGCGGATTTCGGGATAAGACGCGGGCGAAACGCGCGCCACCCGCCGCTTGCGTGCCGGAAAATCGGCATAAATCCCATCCTCTAGCCCTGCCAGCAAAATCCGTTGTGGATGCAGCTCTCGTGCCAAAAAGATGAATAATTCTTCGGTCGAGAGAATTGTCCCGCCGAGAATCTCATCGAAAACCACATCGCCGTAAACAATCGGGACAATGCCCTCGGCTAAAGCGCGTTTAATTGGCTCAATACTCCACGAATCAACTTTGCCATCTCGCGCCACCACGCCAGATGAAGGTGAAATCGCCAAAGCGGGGATTTTTGCCGCGCGGAAAGCATCCATCACGATTTTATTTAGCTCTCTAGCCTCATGCCAAACTTCGGTAAAGCCATGCCAGTACGCCCCCATCCTAGCCTTCCCTTTCAAGGGGAAGGAATTAGGGGAAGTTAGGGAGGGAATAATACCCTGCCGTGTGGCATATTTTTTGGCGGCAACATGCCCAAAGGAACCGGATCCATGCCCAATCAGCAGAGACAAGTTTCGGTCACGCGCGTAACAATCTGCTATTTGGCGGCACAAATGCGCCAGCACATCCACACGCGCGGTGCGCGGTCGCTCTTTATCCGTAATCAACGATCCACCCAGTTTGAGAAAAATTAATTTTTCCATATCCCATATATATACCACATTTACACCTGATATAATTCACTTAATGGACATCAAAGCAGGAATTCAAGCAGCCATTTTCATGGCAATCTTCGGCGCAATTATCAGCCTTTGGGTGGGGCTGAATCAAATCCGTTCTGCGCGGGGATTAACTTTCTACCGCCTCCGAGAGCGCACGATGAAACGCGGCTGGCGGCTTTTATGGACAGGGTTAGGGCTAATTATCTTTGCGTTTCTGGCAGGAAAATTTGGGCAACCGGTCGCTTTTCGCTATTTTGACGTGACTCCCACAATGGCACCGACCGCTACAATTACCCTCACGCCTACAATCACACTCACGCCAACAATCACGCTCACGCCAACGATTACCGAAACACCTTCCACTACCGATACACCCACGCCAACATCTACGCCTTTTATTCCGCCCGTGATTGAGGCTCTTTTTGAATCGGACGTTGAGCCAAATCTCGATGCAGCTTTCAGCCCCTTACAATTTTCTACCGTAATGGAAAATTATCAGGCGGTTAGTCCAGCAACTTATTTTATCAATCCCATTGATGATATGTTTGCGGTTTATTCTTATAATAATATGCTCCCTGGTGTGCAGGTAACTGAGCTTTGGTATAGGGAGGGAAAAATGGTACATTACAACACCTATCCCTGGGATGGGACAACGGGCGGACTTGGTTTTGCTGAATGTAATTTCACGCTCTGTGATGGTTGGGAGCCGGGGGAGTATCAATTACAGATTTTTGTCGGTTTAGATTGGAAAGTGGTCGGTCTTTTCACGCTCGAAGGCGAACCGCTCACAGCAACGCCAACTTTTACGCCAACGCCTACACCTACGCCTACGCCTTAATAAAGCCTCCTCGTAGCCCTTACACGCGTGAGAGCGTCACTACAAGGAGTTTTTCTATTCACTTTTCTCCACACTCCGAGGTATCCATGAAGAAAAAAGCATTTCAAGATTATTATCCCGAACATCTAGCACATTGCTATGGCTGTGGAAAATTAAATAAACACGGTCATCAAATCAAAACGTATTGGGACGGCGAAGAAAGCGTAACCTATTTCACGCCCAAAGATGAGTATATTGCTATCCCCGGGTACACTTACGGCGGACTTTTAGCTTCACTAATCGATTGTCACGGGACGGGGACGGCGGCTGCCGCCGCGTATCGCGCCGAAAATCGTGAGATGGATACAGAGCCACATCACCGCTTTTTGACCGCCTCCCTGCATGTGGATTATCTCAAGCCCACGCCTTTAGGCGGCGTTTTAGAGATTCGCGGCAAAGTGAAAGAAATTAAGGGACGCAAAGTCGTCATTGAGGAGTGGATTATCGCCGAGGGAGTGATTACAGTGCGCGGCGAGGTAGTCGCGGTGGAGGTGCCGGATAAGTTGGTGCTGGAATTGTTAGAGAAAGTGGGAAAGTAAATTTTTAATCCGCAGATTGCCCCTTTCTTCGACCTTTTGAAATA
>JAOZOM010000454.1 GCA_029933275.1 Anaerolineales bacterium
GTCTTTCATCAGTCGCAAATGTTGCGAGGTGCTCTGCATTGAGGAGCCAACAGCGCGAGCAATATCCGTCACCGACATTTCCTCCTTGCCCAATACCCAAACAATCAATATGCGACGCGTGCTACTAAAAACTTTACAGAGCGTTGTCTGTTTGCGGGCTAGTTGTTCTAGTTTTTTGAAATTGTTTTCATCCATTTTGCACACTCAATGAATTGCTTTATTGCGATTTCACTTTACTAATCCAACTTTACTACGTTCATGGAAGCCTAAGTAGTGAAAGATGTCACAAGACGTATTGAAATTGTCTATGGCTAGGTATAAGGAAGTTCGATGAGGAATATAGGAGATAGTTTTGTGGCGTTTTTTTGAAAAAGACAGGCTCAAGAGAGATACATGCTTTTTGAGTGTTTGCGCCCCTGTATTTAGTTTTTTTTCAATTCTATTTCTAACTCCCCTATCCTAGCTTTCCCCCGAAGGGGGAAGGGACAAGTAAGTTCTCCTACGCCGCGGCAGACACAGAATGTGTTGTTGCTGATAAGGAAATTAAAACAAAAAGAAGCCAACGGTAAATTTTACCGCCGACTTCTTTTGTGTCTTAATAACTTTTTTCTGGATTAGAAAACGTATGTGTGGGTTGTTCCCTCGGTTTCTGTATCCATCAGGAGTTCAGGCACTCCGCCTATCTTAATGCGTTCATCGCGCAAATCCTTGGGGTCAATATCCTTGTTGGGTAATGACAGTTCACAAAGTGTTACATGCCCCCCTAAATCAAGAATTGTGTTGAATAATTCAAGAGGATTGGGTAAGCCTTTGGGGGTGCCGAGCTTTTCAATTTCGCCTTTTAGGAGCCATTTTGCTCCACCCGGTACAAAAAACAGGTTAACTTCAAAGTCAACAGCTAATCCTGATGATCCAAAAATCACAGTGGGCATAATACTCGCCGATGTGTCTCCGTTGCAGACGATAATCATTTGGTTTGTCATTGAATTTCTCCTTTTCCTGAGTTTTATCTGCGTTGCCCTATGCAACGCTGCATTTTTTCAATTAATGTGCTTTAGATAAAGAGCGAGAACTTAGAGTCTGATGCAGCATCAACATAATCACCGACACCGCCAATCTCTATCCCGTCAATTAAGTCATCTGTGGTAATGCCCATCACGTCCATGCTCATTTGGCAAGCAATCAGATGGATGCCAAGCTCTTGCGCCTGTTTTAAAAGTTCTGACATGGAGTAGGCATCATTGTCTTTCATCATCTTTTTAAACAACCAGCGTCCTAA
>JAOZOM010000137.1 GCA_029933275.1 Anaerolineales bacterium
ACCAAAATTATTTTGCGAATAATGCTAACCAGCCTTATTGCCGCGCAGTCGTTGCGCCAAAAGTGGAGAAGTTTAGAAAGAAATTTGTGGTGAAGTTGAAATAAAAATTTAGCCGTTAAATATCAAAAACGCTATCTGACTAAGAAAATGTAGTCGCATAGCGTTTTTTTCTACTCATCCCTTATTTTTTATAATTGCATCACAACCCCATAAATCAAAACAATTTGCCCAAGATGATAGGCTGCCATATTTATTACACGTCCATTTTTGATGGGAGCGACAAATTTATTCCACGCGAGGATAGCATCGGAGAGCATGAAGAGGGCGGCTCCGATGCTGACGGTAAGGGCAGTTCGCACATCCCAATCAGGACGGGAAAAGGTTAATAGAGCAGAGAGAAGCATAATAGTAATCACCGCGGTATAGGCGAGAACCGGTTTTTGCAATTTTTCTTTGCCTTGTTCTGCTAATCCCGCGGCGATATTTTTGTAGAGTTTTGCGGCAATAAATCCTAAGGCGACTGCCATAACAAAGCCGAACGCATCAAAGGGCGGAAGTGTTTGATTAAAACCGACAATATACGCGACGTGTGCCAGCAAAAACGCGACCAAACCCGCGATAAATTGCTCTTTGGGGAGCATTAAGAAAACGTCACCGGCGAGGGAAAGAAGGATACCAATCCCAAACCAAAGCGCGATGCCTTGTAAACCAGTTGAGGCGAGAAGAAAAATGAAGAGAAAGACCATCGTAAGCGGCTTGAGGAAGTATTCAAGTTTTTTCCAGCCTTTATAAACTGCGTACCAATCCAAGATTGCTGCGAGAATGACAAAACTAAGTAATATATTCATTTTTTTCTCCTTTGTAAAAAAGTTTTTGAAAGCCTAAATGTATCACCCTTTTCAGGGGGCGATGTGATAGAGGATAAAACGCCGATTCCAGAAGAGTTTCTCTAACCCTACTGAACAGGATTTGGCTTCGTCCGGAGCGATTTGCCCCATATCTTCCCATTTTTTGTTGATGACAAGATATTCGCCGCGCGGGAGGTTTTCGCAGCTTAAGATGAGAATCGAATCGCGGTCGGTCATTAGGCGCATGACGCGCGGTTTGAAGAAAACGACCCTGCTCTTTTCGGGGAGCGTTTTCTTGATATATTCAAAAAGCTCTATACTGACTTCATCGAAGGGACCGTTGCTCTCCTGGGGATGTAGGAGATTTTCTCTCAAATTTAGAGTTGAGATGACAAAAAAGACCAGAATCAACGCAGCGAGAATAAGACGTGGAAAAAGAGAGGCGATTTTTGACTTTTTCAGCAGAACAACTCTGAACCCTTGTAGGGCGAGATAGAAGAAGAAAGGCAAAATAGGAAAGAGGAAACGAATCCCTTGTTTGTGGGGCCAGGAGATATAGAGGGCTACTGTGAAAAAGAAATAGAGAATAAAAAGGATATTTTCTTTGGATTTCAAGAAAATTCCGACAAAGAAGAAAAAGCCGAAAAGAAGATAGATAATTTTAGCAAAAATAATTTCGGCGAAGAACTCTTCGCCCAGATTTGTGTAGAAGAGGAGATAATCGCCTAATTGCGAAAAGTGAAAGTTTTGATAATGCGAAAGATGTGAGGCTTGCCCGTCCGGGAAAATGAGGGAAGTTAATCCCCATAAAAGGATGAAGGTGAGATAGGGTGTTGCCAAAAGGAGAATCTGCTTCTTAAGCTCCGAAAAGCTCGTTTTCAGTTTAACGAGACGAAGAATCTCATAGGCAAATAAGCTAAGAAGCAGAAGCAAGCCATTTGTCCGGATGAAGAAGGCGAAGAAGATAATGCCCCCGATGAGACTCTGTTTGAGATAGGCAATTTTGTCGGGAGGGCGCGCAGAGTCCCGATCATCCATCAAAAAAATAGCAAGGGTTGAAAAGAAAAGGAAGGGAATATCGGAAAGGATGCTATTTTGCGCTTCCAGAAAAACGGGGTTGAAGGCGAAGAGGGCGGTTAGGAGGAGAGAATCGAGGTAAGGGAGGCGTTTACGGAGGAGAAAGAAGAAGGTGAGGAGAAAAAGTAAAAATAGGAGGGTATTGAGGAGTTTCATGCTCAGGGTGCTGATGCCCATGAGCGAGATGATGGGAGCCAGCATGAGCGGATAGCCCCACGGGTAAGCAATGGGACCGACTGGCACATCTGATTCTTCGATGGTGATGGTGTTATGCGCGACGAAACCCTCAAGGTTGCCATCCAAAATGCTTTCGGCTTGCATAATATAGGAGGCAAAATCGCTGTATGCCCAATTATGTCCACTGGTGAGGGAGCCAAAGCCGAGCAAGGCAGAGAGGAGAAGGAGCAAAGAAAGTCCGAAGGTTTGTTTTTTTGTCATGTGCTTGGTAGAGGGTTCTCGTTAACGGTCAAGTTAAAAATATGGCTTGGGGATTTATTCCGTATTTCGTAATTTTTTACGCAATACGGAATACGCGCCTATTTAAAGGGCAATAAAATCTTCAACGTAGCCCCTCGCCCTTCTCCTTCACTTTCAGCCCAAACGCGACCGCCCTGCGCTTCGATGAGTCCTTCGGCGATGGTCAAACCGATGCCCATCCCGCCGTAGTGGCGCGTATTTAAGTTCTCGACTTGATAAAATTTATCGAATATGTTTTCTAATTCTTCCTTTGAAATCCCAATGCCTTGATCTTTAATCCAGCATAAAGCCGCTTTATTTTTCTCCTGAACACCCAAAACAATCTCTGTTTTTTCTGCTGAAAAGCGCACCGCATTATGCAGGATATTGACCACAGCCGCGATAAATTTTTTCTCATCTAGTTTTATGATAAGCGGCTCATTCGGAAAATCAAAGATAATTTTTTGCTCTTTTACTTCTGCTAATTCTCTAATCTCTTCGGCGGCTTTTTCCAGCACGCGTTGAATTTTTATGCTCTGCGGCACGAAAGAGGATTTCCCGCCTTCAAGCATGGTCAAATTATTCATATCTTCGAGCAAGGTACGCATTTTCAGGGCGGCGTTCAGCACATGATCTGCGTGTTCAGAGGTCTCGCCTTCTGATTCTTCGCCCAAAAAAGTGGCGTAGCCAATAATAATTCCCAAAGGCGTGCGCAACTCATGGGAGGCAAGCGAGAGAAAAGTGCTTTTCAATTGGTCGGCTTTGCTCACTTCTTCGTACGCCTCCTCAAGAGCCTCCACCAATTGCGCGTTATGAATAGCGACCGCGGCATGAGAAGCTATCACCCCCAAAGTGACCTGATCTGATTCGGTAAAACTCCCATCTTTTTTATTCAACGCCTCTAAAACGCCAATTGTATGGTCACGAATTTGCAACGGGACTCCTAAAAGAGAATAGGGTTCAAAGCCAACGTAAGCGGAGACCTTTTCATTATGGCGCGAGTCTTTTTTTAGGTCGTGAATTACCAACGGTTCGCTCGTTCTAAAAATTGTCCCCGCTAAACTATCTTTGAGTGGCACTGGAATTCTCGCTAACTTTCTTTCATCTCCGCCCGTTGCTGCCGCAAAAAGAAGCGCGTCCTTTTCCTCGTCATATAAAAGCAAAGACGCGGCTTCACAATCTAAAATTTCAGCCGCTGTGCGGATAATGAGCGCGAGTAAATCTTTCACGTTGAGCGTTGAGTTCAAGGTGATACTTAGCTCAACCAATCTCCGCAGGCGAGAGAGAGTCTCTTTTAGTTTCGGATTAGATTCAGACAGTTCATCTTCTGGCATGTTTTATAGTGTAGCCAAAAGCAGATAAAAGGACAATCCCCAATTTGAA
The DNA here is from genome assembly GCA_029933275.1 of Anaerolineales bacterium. Classification (GTDB taxonomy): domain Bacteria; phylum Chloroflexota; class Anaerolineae; order Anaerolineales; family Villigracilaceae; genus Desulfolinea. The sequence goes on from JAOZOM010000137.1 coordinate 3,765, forward strand.
ACAGAACACTTGTTCTTTTTTAGACGTGGATAAACCTCACGTTTTTTTACAAAAAAAAGAGAGAGGGGATGCCTCTCTCTTGAATTTAGGCTTGCTCTCGTTATTCAACGATTTCTGGCTCTAGCATTTCAGCGTTAACCGGCACCCGTTTCGTTAGCACCAGCCAAAGAACAAATATCGCCAAAACAACCCAACCTGAGACGCTGGCGAGGGTCCCGCCGAGGGCAGAGTTGAAGCCGGGGATGAGAAAAAGAACCGGCAACCCCGCGACCGCGTTTACCGCGCCATGCGCAAGAGCAGGTGTCCAAGGGCTTTTTGTATTGAGATAAAGCCAGCTAAAAATGACCCCAAGTAAAACGGTAAAAACGACCATCATAAAAATCCCGGCAATGGGATAATCGGGATAATTCAATCCCTGCATAATCGCGGGTGCGTGCCAGAATCCCCAAATGATGCTGCTGATTAGAATCGCTTTCCACTCTCCGAGCGGGAGGAGTTTTGGAAGCAGGAATCCGCGCCAGCCTAGTTCTTCGCCCATCGCAAAGAGCATGTTGAAAAGAGGGGCAATGGTAAATGCCGCACCGATTTGTGCGGCGACCAACAATGCAGGGCTAAGGGCCGAATCCGCGGGGAGGGCAGCGAAGGATTCGTTAATCAGCGTCAGCGCAGAATCAAACTGTCCAAAGCGGAGGAGAATGGTCACAAAGCCAGTTGCCACAGCGAGGATTGGGAAGAGCAACCAAGCCCAAAGATAAAAGCGTTTCGTCCCCAATCGTCCCAGATTGAGATCGCGGAAAGAGCCGCCTGATTTCTTTGTTGCGACGATGGCGGCTATCCCAGGTCCCCACATGGCAAGGGCAAAGGCAACAGTGGTCACAATTTGCTGCGTTTGCATATCCGCATTTTTAAAGGCGAGGGGAACGAGAAAGAGGGGCCAAGAAATGAGAAAGGTTAGAACGAGAAAGATGGTGAGCGGTTTGCGATCAATCATATTATCTCCTCATGAAGGCAGGTTACGAAGGCGGCGTTCGGTTCTGGTGAGCGGACGTTTTGCGACGATGGTTATTTTGCTGCTGTTTGTGGGGGGACGAACGCTGATCACTTCCCAGCCTTCTTCGCCCCATTCATCGAGAGTGTCTTGTAGCAACTCATCTTTCGTACCAAATGCAGACCCGATGGTTTCGACACGATATTCCCATTTTTCATATTCTGTCATGGCAATCTCCAAAAGTTATTCAGCCGAAGTAT
>JAOZOM010000138.1 GCA_029933275.1 Anaerolineales bacterium
TCCTCGCCTCTTCGCGGTGAAAAACAAAGTTTTACTGAGTTTTCAGAACCTTCTAACCTTTAAACATGAAAACAATATTCCTCGCCCTCGGCACAAACCTCGGCGACCGCCTCGCCAATTTGAGCGCTGCAATAGATTCGCTCGCGCCCGAAATTCGCGTTACCCGCAAATCGAGTGTTTACGAAACCCCGCCCTGGGGCTTCACAGAACAGCCCGCTTTTTTGAATATGGTTATCGCAGCGGAGACAAGCCTAGAGCCGCGCGCATTGCTCGAATATCTCAAAAAACGGGAAAATGAATTGGGACGAGTCAAATCCTTCCGTAATGGACCTCGCCAAATTGACCTCGACATCCTCTTTTATGAAAATCTCATCCTAGACGAATTTTTCTTAACTATCCCGCACCCGCGTTTGCACGAACGCGCTTTTGTTCTCGTCCCGTTGGCAGAGATTGCGCCGGAATTTGAACATCCCCTTTTGAAGAAAAGCATCGCCGAACTTTTGCGGGATGTGGATGCAAGCGGAATCACCCCTTTTTCGGTATAATAAAATTAGTTTTTGCTCAAGAAAGATTGTTTAGATAATCTGTAATGCGTTTTACGCAATATGTTTTTTTGAGCAAAGACAAAAAAGTGTTCCCTTTTTCATCTACCCAATAAAAATCTGGAGGCTCTCATGTCTAAAGTAAAACCCCTCAACTGGAAAGCTGAACCCGGCGTTGGCTATATGGTCGCGCGTCGTGCGGATGGCGGGATGCAATTCGTCTTCACCGATCTCTCAGAAAAAACGGTGGAGCATTGGCAGAATTTTTCCGAAGAGCATCTTCTCGATGCAGACCGCCTGACGCGCAATTTATACGATTTGCGCGCCGTTAAACAAATCCCTGAAGATGCGATGCGCGTTGCGATTCGGCTCAACAGCGATCCCTCGGCACGCAAAATCCGCTTGGCGGTTGTGGTCGCAAACGATGTTGTCGCCGATGCGATTCGCAAAGTCGCCGCGTTGGCAGATACGAATTTTGCCGCGGCAATCCATATTTATACAGATATGGATAAAGCTGAAACTTGGCTTGCCGAGCCATTAGAAGTCGCGTAAAGTTTATTGTTGCGAGGCTATAGATTTCTAGTCTCTTTACAGTATGAAACCTCTCAAAATTGGCAATCACATTTTTCGCTGGGGCGAGCGCACCTATATTATGGGCATTCTCAACGCCACCCCTGATAGTTTTTCGGGGGATGGCTTATACACGGAAAATGCTCAAGATATGCTTCTCCAAGCGCGCTCTTTTATCGAAAGCGGGGCGGATATTCTCGATGTGGGCGGAGAATCGACGCGCCCCGGTTCTGCGCCGGTGGATGCGGATGAAGAGATGCGGCGCGTCATCCCCATCATCCGCACGATTGCCGAGCATTTGCCCCAAACGCTGATTTCGATAGATACTTACAAGGCTTCGGTTGCAGAAGCGGCTCTTAATGCGGGAGCGCATATCGTCAACGATGTGTGGGGGCTACGCGCGGATCCCGAACTTGCTCACGTTGTAGCGAGAGTTGGCTGTCCCGTAATTTTGATGCACAACCGCAGCAATCCCGCCAGTGTGGAGGTACGCGAAAAGTTGGGAAACGCGTATATAGCCACGGAATACGCGGATTTGCTCGAAGAGGTAAAAGCTGAATTGCTCGAATCGGTTGAGATCGCCAAGCAAGTCGGGGTCAAGAGCGAAGCAATCATTCTTGATCCCGGAATTGGATTCGGGAAAACAGTCGAGCAAAATTTAGAACTCAATAATCGCCTAGATGAAATCCGCCAATTGGGGTATCCCGTTTTGCTGGGACCTTCGCGGAAATCCTTCATCGGCTATACCCTCGATTTACCTGCCGATGAGCGTTTAGAAGGGACAGCCGCCTCTGTTGCCATCGGCATCGCGCGCGGTGCGGATATTATCCGCATTCACGATGTGAAAGAGATGACGAGAGTCGCGCGGATGACCGATGCGATTGCGCGCCGATGAGCGAGGCGCGTATCCGTAGTTTGCTACATAGCGGCGCAGTTACGGGGGATTTGCCGAAAGAGTTACAGCCAAAATCGGAGAAAGGCTTTCTGGGCTGGCTGGATGAGATTTTTTAGGCAATCTGCACGCTGAGACTCTAATGTCCTCTACCCTCACTATCCTCCGCAACCGCCGAAAAGGGCAAAACGATTCAGATGCCCGTCTTCGACGCGGTAGCCGCAATACCCTCGTGGGATGTGGTTTTTTCATCAGCCTTTTTCTTGTTCTTCTCATTTTTTCTCTCGTTCTTGGCTACCAAAATCTTATCCAAGATTTGCCCCCCGTAGAAAATCTTGAAATTTTGCTCAATCCGCGTAACGGGAGTTTGCTCCAACCCACGCGAATTTACGACCGCAGTGGCGAGAATCTCGTTAAGGTTTTCGCGCCCGAAGATGCGCCGCGCCGCTATATCCCACTTGGTGCGGAAAATCCGCAACATATTCCCGATGCGCTTGCCGAAGCCACCATTGCTCTCGCCGATCCGGATTTTTGGCAAAACCCCGGCTATCATCTGAGCGGGAGACTCTCTATCACCCAAAAACTTGTTTCTGACCTGCTCCTTTGGGATGAAGCTCCCTCCCTGCGGCGCAATTTGCGTGAAATTCTGCTTGCAGCACAACTCACCGAGCAATTTGGCAGACAACAAATCCTTGAGTGGTATCTCAACAGTGCCAATTACGGCAATGATGCCTACGGCGCAGAAGCTGCCGCACAACTTTATTTTGGTAAAGCCCTCACCGAATTGGATATTGCCGAATCCGCGACCCTCGCGGCAGTGAACCAAATTCCCGCGCTTAATCCGCTGGATGCGCCCACCGCCGCCTATCAACGCCGCCAAGAAACCCTCTATATTATGGAAGAATTGGGGATGTTGGATTCTGCTCAAGCGGATGTGGCGCGTCGCTCTCCTTTCAGCTTGCCCTCGTTTAACGAACCTGAGATTTCGGCTCCGGCTTTTATCGCGTTAACCCTTTCTCAGCTCGAAGGCTTTTATCCCCGCGAAAGAATCGAGCGCGGCGGCTTGACCATCATCTCCACCCTCGACATGGATTTGCAAAAAGATGCCACCTGCGCGCTCCAAACACAAATAGCGCGTTTGAGCGGGATTGATCCCGAAATTTGCGAGGCGGCATCTTTGCTCCCTGCTCTGCCCATAATGGACGCACTCAAAAATCCCTCCGCTAGCGCGGAGGTGATTGATCCGGTTAACGGGCAAGTTTTGGCGGCAATCGGAGAGACTTCGCGCACTGGAGAATCGAGTCAGTTGGCGGCTGGCAAGTCGGGGACAAGTTTGACTCCCTTTATCTATTTAACCGGATTTACGCGTGGGCTGAGTCCCGCGTCCCTTTTATGGGATATCCCCAAAGAGTCATCCAATCTCCAAAATTTTGACGGTAAATTTCATGGTGCGATGCGCTTGAGAATGGCATTGGCGAATGATTATTTAATCCCGATGGAGGGGGTGTTGGCGCAGATGGGTGCGGAAAATGTGACGCGTATTTCGCAATCTTTCGGCTTAGATTTTGACGCGCAAAACTCGTTGGAGGCTTCTCTTTCGCTCTCCGACTTGGCACGCGCCTATGGCATTTTTGCCGCGGAGGGGAGTTTGCACGGTCAGCAGATCGGCGAAGAATTGCAGGCTGTAACGGTGCTGGAAATGCACGATACAGAGGGAGAAATTTGGTTGGATTGGTCAAAAGCCGAAACACAACCGGTTGTTTCGCCGCAATTAGCCTATTTGATGAATGATATTTTGAGTGATGACGCGGCGCGTTGGGCGAGTTTAGGCACGCCGAACGCGTTAGAAGTAGGGTTGCCTGCCGCATCAAAAATCGGGCAAAGTGTAGATGCTTTAACCGCTTGGACGGTGGGATATACCCCCCAGCGCGTAGTTGCAGTATGGACGGGCGCGGATGCCGCTTTTGACGCGGAAGTCGCGGCGGGATTATGGCACGCACTGATGAAAACTGCGAGCGCAGGTTTGTCTCCCCTCGGTTGGGATATGCCCCTCGGCATCAGCGAAATTGAAGTTTGCGATCCTTCGGGCTTGCTCCCGACCAGAGATTGCCCGAATATTGTTAGCGAAGTTTTCTTAAATGGCTCTGAGCCGAGCCAATACGATAACCTCTATCGCAGTTTTGATGTAAATCGCGAAACGGGCTATTTAGCGACCGTTTTCACGCCGCTGGAGTTGGTTGAAAGACGAGACTATATGCTTGTCCCCGCCGAAGCGCGGGATTGGGCTGAATCGGTTGGTTTGCCTACCCCGCCTGATGCTTACGATGCGATTCTCGCACCTCCGCGCCTCGCGGATGCGCATCTCACCACCCCTGAGCTTTTCGCGGATATGCGCGGCGTAGTCGAAATTCGCGGCACGGCGGCAGGCAGAGATTTTGAGTATTATAGCGTTCAGGTCGGGAAGGGGCTAAATCCCCAAGAATGGACGCAAATCGAAGAGGTGCATGGTTCGATTCACGATAATTTGCTGGCGGTTTGGGATACGAGCGAGTTGAGCGGGCTTTATGCAATTCAGCTTTTGGTGGTGCGGAAGAATCAGCGCGTGGACATCGCCACAACGCAAGTGAGCATTGATAACCAGCTTCCAACTTTGCAGATTCTTTATCCGCAAGAAGGAGATGCGCTGGATTATCTTCACAATCGGCAAATTGAATTTCAGGTGCAGGCGGATGATAATTTGGGCGTAGCTTCGGTTGAGTTTTATCTGGATTTTCAACAGGTCGGCGTGGTGACAGAATCCCCTTATGTTTGGACTTGGGCAACTTCAACGGGACACCATCATTTGAAGGTGATTGTACGAGATAGAGCGGGGAATGTTGTGGAGGAAGTTGTGCGTTTTAAGGTGGAGAGAAAGTGAGCGCACAGGATTAAAAATCGAACACGGATTACATGGATTTCACGGAGTGTTTTTTATAAAAAGAAAAATCCGTGTCTTCCGTGCGA
>JAOZOM010000455.1 GCA_029933275.1 Anaerolineales bacterium
TCCAAGTCGGTTTCAGGAAGCAGAATCACAAATTCCTCGCCACCATAACGGGCAAAAATATCGTTCTCTCGCAAGCTACTTTTCCCTTCTACTGTGAGAAGGCACAAAGCTTTGTCCCCAGCACCGTGACCGTAGGTATCGTTAATTTTCTTGAAATGGTCAATATCGAAGATGATAATGGAAAGAGGGTGGTTATATCGTTGTGCACGTTCGAGTTCTTTTCGGGCGGTCTCAAAGAAATAGCGACGGTTGAAAATACCCGTCAGGTAATCGGTTGTGGCTTGCTGGCGCAATTTTTTTTCTGCTTTTTTTCTGGCTTCAATTTCCTTTTGCGATTTTTCGTATAAGCGAGCATTATTGATGGCAGAAGCGGCGTAGCTTGCAAAGGTCTGCAAATACTTAAAATGGGTTTTGCTAAAGAAGTTTGGTGTAGCACTATCTACGTTAAGAAATCCAATGACCGTGTCTTGAATGATAATTGGAGTGGCAGCACAGGAGCGTAACCATTTTTGAATAGGCACATCTACCCAGTCTGGGTAAGATGCGGTGTCGTTGATAATTAATGATTCTTTTTTCTCATACATGCGTTGGAGATTTTGCATATCGGAGAGGGTATATAGAAAGGTAGAGACAAATTCTTCGGCACCAAAGTGTTGATAGCCCCGCCAACGGACAATACTCACCTGCTGATTATTTATCAGCATAATATTAGCGGCATCACAAGGGATAACACGCATTACTTCTTCGAGAATGAGATTAAGGACTTCGTCAAGATTTAATGTTGAGGGAATAATTGCGGCTGCTTTCTCTAGTGCATTTGCTAGATCACGCTCATGCTCTAATGCCTGCTGTGCTTTTTTGCGCTCACTTATGTCTCGCAACACGATTTGAATAGCGATAACTTTATTGCTTTCCATTATGGGGAGATATGTGGTTTCAACAGGAAAAGGCTCTCTATCTTTTGCTTTAAACAAAAAACCAAATATCCCACCTTGTCGGGTGGCTAATATCTTTGCAAATAGTTCGTTTGCTTTGCTGATGTCTTTTTCTTGTGCAAAGTATTTTGATGCACTCTCTCCCTTTTCATTCTCAGCATTATATCCGCCAAAACTTTTAATTGGCGAACTAATAAATAACACTTTCCCAGTTGACGAAATCTGAACAATGACATCTTGCATTGCCTCTGTTAGTAAACGATATTTTTCTTCGCTTACCCGTAGGGCTTCCTTTGATGCTTTGAGGGCGTAAATACTTTGTGTTATAGCAATTCCTA
>JAOZOM010000456.1 GCA_029933275.1 Anaerolineales bacterium
GATTTGATTCTTTGCTGCTGGTTGCCGGAAGATTACGAGAATCAGTAGAGCAGGGATTAATTATCAGTAAATCAGTAAGTGCAGACTTCCGAAGTTTTAAAAACTTCGGAAGTCTTTTTGTTTGGGTACACCCTTAAATTTAGCTTGCGATAGCATGACATCCGTGCTATTATGGTGATAAGATGATTCAATCCTTCAAAAACACTGCAACAGAAGATATCTTCAATGGAGAAAACACGAAAGTGGCGCGCAAAATTTGTCCGCGTTCGCTTTGGAAAATCGCCGCCCGTAAATTGGATCAACTCGACTCTGTAGAAGAACTTAACGATTTGCGCATCCCTCCCGGGAATCATTTGGAAGCATTAAAAGGAAATCGTTTAGGAGAATACAGTATTCGCATTAACAACCAGTACCGCATCTGCTTTATTTGGACAGAAAATGGTCCTGATTCTGTTGAAGTCACAGACTATCATTAAATAAAAAGGTAAATAAAATGCCTCGAATTCCTACAAATCGTATTCCGACACATCCTGGGGAGATGTTGCTCGAAGAATTCTTAAAACCGATGAACTTAACTCAACGTGAATTAGCAGATGGGATTCACGTTCCTTATCAGCGCGTCAATGAATTGGTGAATGGAAAACGCGGCATCACGCCTAGCACCGCGTTGCGTTTGGCGAAATTCTTTGGCACAAGCGCGGGATTTTGGACAAATCTCCAACTTCGCTGGGATTTGTATCGTACCCAAGAAAATGAGATTGAAGTTATTCGAGAAATTCAACCCTATCATGTTCTTTCAGGCGCGTAAAAGAGAGCAAAGGATTTGATTCTTTGTTGCTGGTTGCCGGAAGATTACGAGAATCAGTAGATCAGGGATTAGTTATCAGTAAATCAGTAATTAGTACAAACACCGAGTGTTTTAAAAATACTCGGTGTTTTCTTAAAAAAAGGAACTCAAATATGCTCATATTAATCCTTATCGGCGCAGTTGCTGGTCTTACAATGGGGATTACAGGTATCAGCGGCGGGGCAATTATCGCTTTTTCTCTGGCTGTTTTTGCTCATTTTTCCCAAAAGTTGATGCAGGGAACCACGCTCTTTATAGTCGCCGCGCCCATCAGTTTGTTGGCGGCTTATCGCTATCACCAAGAAGGCTTTGTTGATATCAAATCTGGCTTAATTGTGATGGTCGCTTTTACCATCTTTAGCTTTTTGGGAGCAATGATCAGTTTAGAGTTACCCAATCATCTGCTCAAGAATTTTATGGGGGTTG
>JAOZOM010000457.1 GCA_029933275.1 Anaerolineales bacterium
TCCTTTTTGGCTTTGGGGCAGAAAAATGACTATCTCGCCATCCAAGCCTATTTGCCGCGCAACCGCGAAACATCCGCATCCCTCCAAAAATTCCGCCGTAGCTTGCAAGAAAAAACGGGATTGGCGACCACGCTCGGATTTGGTCCGCGTTTCCTGCACTCAACGGGACAACTTCACAAGGGCGGTGCAAATAACGGGCTTTTCATCCAAATTACGGTTGAACCGGAGCTTGATTTTGAAATCCCCACGCAGGGAATGAGCTTCGGCACGCTCGAACGGGCGCAAGTTTTGGGCGATTATGCCGCATTGGCGGGGGCGGGGCGGCGTGTTTTGAGAATCCATTTTGCTACGTTGATTTTGGAGAGCTTGTGGAATTAGGTAAATTGTTTTTGATATTGGTGTTTTTGGGGATTTGGATTTATACAACAAGTATCGAACCGGCATGGCTTGAGGTAGTTCATATCCCTTTGGTTTTACCGCGTTTAGATGATGCCTTTGATGGCTTTCGTTTAGTGCAAATCAGCGATATCCACATGGGTGGCTGGATGAATAAAAAACGCTTAGCACGTGTTGTGGACGCTATCTTAGCTGAGAGACCGGATGCCGTTGCGATTACGGGAGATTTTTCTTGCGAAAGAGCACCTATAAAAAAACGTCCGCGTTTTATGATTGAGTTAAGCACAGAACTGAGGCGTTTATCCGCCGAAACATTGACCTTTGCTGTACTTGGCAATCATGATCATTGGGAAGGTGGACATCTTGTGCGCCGCGTTTTGAAAAACGGGGGTGTAATCGAATTATCGAATCGGATTTATTCTTTCAAGCGCGGAGATGTGCAATTTCATATTTGCGGTGTGGATGATATTTGGGTTGGGCGCGCTAATCTTGGTATGGTCATTGAAAAAATACCGGAGGAGGGCGCTGCAATTTTATTAGCCCATGAACCGGATTTTGCTGATATTAGTGCGGCTACTGAGCGTTTCGACTTGCAAATTTCGGGACATTCGCACGGAGGGCAGATTAAATTTTCCAATAAGCGTTTGCCCCTTGAAACACATTTAGCGAAGAAATATCCGGCGGGGTTATATCAGGTTGGTTCTATGAAGCAGTATACAAATCGCGGTGTTGGGATGGGTGGATTTAAGGTGCGCTTTAACTGCCGCCCAGAGATCACGATTTTTGAATTGAGAGCGGAAGAAGCCTAAAAAACCTAATTCTAACGGAATTTGTGGTTTGGCAAAAAACAAGCGCAAACAAACTTTTGTACAC
>JAOZOM010000139.1 GCA_029933275.1 Anaerolineales bacterium
TTCACCTCGTAATCCCTCGTAGTAAGGACTTTAGTCCTTAGCTTTTGGGATCCAGCCGCTGGTTCTCCATTATTCAGTTATAGTCCCCGATAAAAGATAAACCCCGCCAATGCCGTGTGTTGCTAGGTTTTGAACCTGCTTTCACAGGATGTCTCTAACGCAGAACTTTCGCCTTGGCTCTAGCCTATCGCGTAATCTCTACGAAATTGAGACTTTTTATTGAGTGTTGGTACAAAACTTTTTTGCAACATCACCTGCATAGCAGGGTTAAACCCAATATACCATAATCTTATTCTGCTGGGTAGGGAATTCTTAAAGCAGTTGAATAGATTTTTTCAGGATACGGGAAAACGCGGATAATACGGGAATCTCCGCCTAAATCTGTTCCCAAAAACTTACGGATAAACCCTTTTTATCGTCCTCGGGAAAGGAATGGTCTCGCGGATATGATCTGTGCCGCAAATCCACGCAACGGTGCGTTCTACGCCCATCCCGAAGCCGGAGTGGGGGACAGAGCCGTATTGCCGCAATTGCAAATACCATTTGAAGGATTCTTTGGGCACCAACCTATTGCACTTACGACTTGAATCCAAGCTTCAAAAAAATCAGCGGATACAGATACCATATTTGGAATTGTTGTCTCCTCTTGACTTAAGTAGAACAGTTGTTCTATAATGTCTTTGCTTAGCCATTCGGCACTAAGGAGGTCGAAATGAAAACGAATTTTAGAAAACCAACCACAGTTTTTAGCGGACGAAAATTAGAACGCGGCGCGGCGTGGGGCATGATGATTATCGCGGCGTTGCTCGCTTTTGAAATCTTCAACTTTAGCTCCACCGCGTTTGCTTTAGAAGATGTTCTTGGCAATTTGCGCTTTATGGGCGTTCAATGGGCGACCATTCTCGCCGTCGCCTTTTGCGGAATTGATTTTGCAGGTGTCGCTCGCCTCTTCACGCCCGAACAGGGGGCTGACGAACCGGCAGAAGTCTGGTATCTTTTTGGGGCGTGGCTTCTTGCTGCTATGATGAACGCTATGCTTACTTGGTGGGGTGTATCCGTTGCCATCGCTCAAAATGGTCATCTTGGGAGCGCGGTTCTTAGCTCCACGACCATGCTCAAGGTTGTTCCCATTTTCGTGGCTGTCATGGTTTGGCTAATCCGCGTGCTAATTATCGGCACTTTCTCAATCTCTGGAGAACGCCTATTTAGCCAAGATACACAGAAGAAGAGTTATACACAAAATAGAAAAAATACCACTCGTTATACTCACCCGCAACCTGCACCTCGCACCGCCGCGCCTCGTCATCCCTCCCCTAAACCTGCGACACGCCCTCAACCGACTTTTAGTGCAGAGCCAACCTATCACAATCTTTCTGCATCTGGCGTGCGGCAGCCAAGCCACCGTGAAAAGAGCTACCGAGAACGCGAATTTTAAGAGAAATAAAATATGTACGATGATTATTACGAGGATGAAGATGCCTATGAAGATGAGGAGGATTATTCTCTTGAAGACGAGTATTGGGAAACTGACGAGATTCCGGATGATGATGACTATCTCAGCCCCGCCCCTTTTACGATATTCCCTCTCATTGCAATTTTAATTCTAGGCGTTTTCTTCGTTGTTTTGAGGGTCGGATTAAAAGCATCGGCACACGCGGGGGGGGGGCTTGTCTCCGTTACCGGAGAATATGCAACTCATCCGGGCATCTCTCCGCTATTCACACCCGAAATCCACTTTTGGGGCGATAAAATTATGCAGTGGGCATCCCAAACGGGACTAGACCCGAATATGATCGCAACCGTCATGCAAATCGAATCGTGCGGGGACTCGCGTGCTACCTCCAGTGCGGGCGCAATGGGACTTTTTCAGGTGATGCCCTACCATTTCAAGAGCGGCGAAAACCCCTATTCCCCCGATACAAATGCCTTGCGTGGACTTGGCTATCTCAAAAAATCGTTAGAGACCGCAAATGGGAATGCGCGTCTCGCCTTTGCTGGTTATAACGGCGGGATCGGAGTCATCTCTCGTTTTGAATCTTCGTGGGCGAACGAGACGCAACGTTATGCCTACTGGGGGGGTGGAATCTATGCTGATGCCTTACAAGGCGCATCCAAAAGTGAGCGGTTAGACGAATGGCTCGGTAGCGGCGGAGCAAGCCTCTGCGCACAAGCCCGCGGAAACCAATAGATTGGTCTACTGATTTACTAATCTACTGATTTCCTAATCATCGGTAAGAGGATCTCGAAAACCGTTCCTTCCCCTTCTTTACTTTCAACATTAATTTCTCCCCCGTGATTGGTGATAATCCAATATGCGATGGAGAGTCCCAGCCCGAAACCGGCATTTTTAGAACGCGTCCGCGATTTTTCGGTGCGGTAGAATCGATCAAAAATATGGGGGAGGTCTGCGGCGGGGATGCCAGCTCCGGTATCGCGTATGAGGAGGCGGGCATTCTTATCCACCTTAGAAAGGCTTAAGACGATTTCCCCGCCCTGAGGGGTATATTGAATCGCATTCGAGATTAAATTCAGCAAAACTTGCTTGAGCCGATCTCTATCCCCCAGAATTTGGATTTGGTCAATCTCCGTTAATTGAATCGTCAATTTATCGCCTGCTAAAACGTGCATTTCTTGCAGGACTTCAAAGAGTAAAGTATCGAGTTCGAGGGGGGCTTTCTGGAGCGGGATTTTGCCCGTTTCGGCTTGGGCGAGAAGAAGCAGATCCCCAACGAGACGGGTGAGACGATTTGCTTCTTGGTCTATGCTTTCTAGGGTTTCTTCATCTAAGGTGTTCATTCGCCGCATTAGCCCGACATTCCCTTTGATGACAGTTAGCGGAGTGCGAAGTTCATGGCTAACATCGGCGAGAAAACGCTGCTGAGAGGTGAAGATATTTTCCAGCCGCTCTAGGGTTTGATTAAAGGTGAGGACAAGTTGTCCGACTTCATCGTTCGGGAGGTGTTTGTAGGGAATACGGCGAGAAAGGTCATCGGCGCGGTTGATTTGCTCGGTGGTTGCAACGATGGTATCGAGGGGCGCGAGAGAATGTTCGATGGTGAGCCATGAGCCAACTCCCGCGATAATAATGGCGAAGAGGGCGGTCATAATTAAGATATAGAGCAAATCTTCTCGCACAGAATCGAGAACCGAGAGACTGGCAGCGACTTGCATTGTCCCCAAATTGCGCCGACCGACCCGAAGCGGTACGCTCAGAACGCGCATGTGAACGCTGTGATAATCAACGCTGTGAAAATTAACTTGGGGGATGACCAAGCCATTGATATTCAACGCATCGGGAAATTGGCTCTGCTCCAACGAGGAGGAGATGAGATGCCCCTCTCTATCCCAGACTTGGATAAAAATATTGGTTGTCATATCTAGCGGCGGTAAACGCAAAACGGATAGCTCACCTACCGAATCGACGCGCGCGTCTTTAATGATTTCGTTTGCCGTATTTTTGAGTAAATCGTCAATTTGGTGAAGTAGTGTGATATTAACAAGGGTATAAACAGCTACGCCAAAAAGAAGCAAAACGCCCCCTAAAAGCGTAGTGTAAAGTAAAGTGAGACGGGCACGAAGCATATATTTTTACCATGAAGTACACGAAGGCTCACAAAGGAAAAAATATTTTTGGTTTTTCTTTGCGTTTCTTCGTGTAGCTTCGTGGATAAGAAGCTACGGAGTTTCACGCATTACATAGCCAACGCCGCGCACGGTTTGGATTAAACGCACCTCGCCCCCATCCTCCAATTTTTGCCGCAAATAGCGGATATATACCTCAAGCACATTGCTCTGACCACCAAAATCATAGCCCCAAACGCGGTCAAAAATCACCTCACGTGTCAAAACCTGACGAGGGTGGCGCATAAAGAGATCGAGCAATTCATACTCTTTTGCTGTTAGAGAAATAATCCGCTCGCCGCGTGAAGCCTGCCGAGAGCCGGTGTCCAGTTTGAGATCAAGAAATTCCAAAATTGGGATGCGTTTTACCTGTGTTCGCCGCAGTAAGGCGCGGATTCTCGCTAAAAGCTCATCCAAATTAAAAGGCTTTACCAGATAATCATCCGCCCCTGCATCCAGTCCCTCAACGCGATCCTGCACGGTATCTTTTGCCGTCAGCATCAAAATTGGCACCTCGCTCCCCGTTCTTAAGCGGTGGCAAACTTCCAATCCGTCCATGCCCGGCAACATCCAATCTAATACGACCAAATCGGGATGATTGTCGCGCGCCATCAGCAAGCCGCTACGCCCGTCCATCGCCGTATCCACGAGATAGCCCTCGTAAGCCAATCCACGCCGCAGTAATTTCAAAATTGCGGGGTCATCTTCAATGACTAGAATTCGTTCGCTCATGATTTTCTCCTGTTGAAACTATACCACTTTTTTTGGTAAAATCAACGGATGCAAAAGTTATCGAAACGCCTTTTTGATTTCTCCCTCGCAACGCTTGGAATTCTCCTCGCCTCGCCAATTTTACTGATTGTTGCTCTGCTTGTCCGCATTTTTCACGGGACTCCGATTCTCTTCAAACAACAACGCCCCGGCTATAAAGGGATTCCCTTCTTTATCTACAAATTTAGGACGATGACGAACCGCACTGCTCCTGATGGAAGCCTGCTACCGGATGCCGAGCGGATGACACGCTTTGGGCATCTTCTCCGCGCCACCAGCCTAGACGAATTGCCCGAACTCTTCAACATCCTGCGCGGCGAAATGAGTTTAGTCGGACCTCGACCGCTTCTGATGCAATACCTCCCCCTCTACAACGCCGAGCAAATACGCCGACATGATGTCCTCCCCGGCATCACCGGCTGGGCGCAAATCAACGGGCGCAATAATATCTCTTGGGATGAAAAATTCCAACTTGATTTATGGTACGTAGACCACTGGAGCTTTTGGCTGGATATAAAAATACTCTGGCTCACCTTTGCCAAAGTCTTCAAACGCGAAGGAGTCAGCATGGATGGGGAGGC
>JAOZOM010000458.1 GCA_029933275.1 Anaerolineales bacterium
TTCGTGTTTAATCGCAGGTGAAATATGGAAATTACCAAACGCATAAAATCCGCCGCACGCATTTTGCTACGCGGCGAAAATGTGATAAGAAAGCGAGCCGAGATCCCGCCGATTAGTGCAGAGCAGGTTGCCGAAATTAAAGAATTTTTCCCGATGGAGAAATTTTTTATTGTCGGTCATGCGCGTTCCGGGACAACACTTCTGGCGCGGCTGATTCGGCTGCATCCTGAAGTGCATTGCAATTGGCAGGCGCATTTTTTCACGCGTCAGCCGCTTTTGAAAAAATTAGTAGATAGCCGCGAAATGGAAGAATGGTTAACGCGCGGATCGAATCGCTGGAATGGCGGGCAGGATTTATCCCCGCTTGTGATGCGCGCTTCGGCGGATTTCATCATGGAGAGCGATACAAAACGCGCTGGAGCAGAAAAGCATATCGTTGGCGATAAAAGCCCCAACAGCCTGAATGATGGTAAATCTGTGCAGTTAATGCACGCGGTATACCCCGATGCTCGCCTTGTCAACATCGTCCGAGATGGACGTGATACGCTCATCTCGCAAAGATTTCGCAATTTTGTCGAAGAGTCGAGTTTTCTAACCACCGAAGATAAACAAATTATGGCAGATTTACGCACCGACCAAGCTCCTTTCACGAGTGGGAAACGCTCAATTTTCACCGAAAAATGGTTACGAGAAAATGCGGCGGGCTGGGTCAGAAATCTGACTGAGACCGCAGCCGAAGGATTGCGTTTGTACGGCGAAAAGTTTTACCAATTTCGCTACGAAGATTTGCTCGCCAATCCCTTTGCTGAGATGAAAAAAGTTTGGGCATTATTTGACATTGAGATTGATGATAATCTTGCAGAAGCTATAAAAGCTGAAATGTCTTCAAATCCCGATCAAACTTGGCAGAAAGAGCGCAACGAAAGCATCGCCGATTTTCTCCCCAAAGGGAAAGCGGGCAATTGGCAAAACATCTTCACCGCGCGGGATTTGGCAATCTTTTATGAAGTAGCGGGCGAGATGTTGAAAAAGTGGCAATATGAAACAGGAGCCTTATGAAATTTCTAATCGCCGGGCTTGGCTCCATCGGTCGCCGTCATCTGAATATGCTTCGTGAATTGGGACAGGATGATATTATTCTCTATCGGACTCATCAATCTACTTTGGATGATGAAGAATTAGTCGGGATTCCCGTCCAAACCGACTTGCGGGACGCGCTTGATTTGGGCGTGGGTGCCGTTGTCATCGCTAATCCGAC
>JAOZOM010000010.1 GCA_029933275.1 Anaerolineales bacterium
AAAGGCGTTCAATATTGAGTGTTTTTTTCCGTGTAACTCCTTGAAATCCGTGTACAAAAGCCCGTTTGCGCTTGTTTTTTGCCAAACCATCTATGCCCTTTGGGTACAAATTCCGTTAGAACTAGATTTTTTTCGTGTAACTTCGTGTGACTTTGTGGATTCTTTTTTAAGGTTACCGCGAGATACTAAAGAGCCTATTTAGTCTAGACGGACTTTGTATAACTAGCACAGTTGGTTCACTTTATGCCCTGAAAGGATACCGCCGTGCGGTCTTAATTTCGCAAAGCACACCCGAAGAGCGAGGAGGGGCTGGGCATCAGTTCATTTTCGCCACCATCTAATAAAGAAGGGTCTTTCGGATTTCGAGATAGAGCACCACTGAAGCCACAATTTTAACCACAAATTTCACGGGTTTCTCTAATTTTTCCCACTCTTCGTGTAACTTCGTGGATTCTTTTTGAAAAATTACCTCAAAGTCCTAAAGAGCCATAAAAAAAGTATAGTACAAATTCACACCAAAGGCAATAAAAAAATGACACACTCTCCAAAACTTCTTGAGCAAATGCAAAACACCCTCAGGCGTAAGCATTACGCATACCGTACCGAAAAGAGCTACATAGATTGGGCGCGTCGTTATATCCTCTTTCACAACAAACGCCACCCTCAAGAAATGGGCGTCCCTGAAATAGAAACTTACCTCACCTATCTTGCGGTGGAGCGAAACGTATCTGCATCAACTCAAAATCAAGCCCTCGCAGGCATTATCTTCCTCTATACGCAAGTCTTAAAAATTGAAATTGATCCCAAAGAAATTAACGCCTCGCGCGCGAAACGATCTCAAAAATTACCCGTAGTTCTCTCTAAGGAAGAAGCCCATAAAATTATCAACCTCATGGTCGGCACGCATAAACTCATGACACAAATTCTCTATGGCGGCGGCTTGCGTCTCATGGAAGTAATTCGGCTACGCACAAAAGATATAGATTTTGCTAACCGGCAAATTATCGTCAGGTCTGGTAAAGGTGATAAAGACCGCGTTACCATGCTCCCTGAAAAAATAATAGAGCCTCTTCAAAACCACTTATTCCGCATCAAAGAAGTGCATAAACTTCACCTTAAAAATGGGTATGGGAGTGTATATCTCCCCAACGCCCTCGCCATTAAATATCCCCACGCAAAAAATGAATGGCAATGGCAGTGGGTATTCCCCTCAAAAACCCTCTCAAAAGACCCTCATAGCGGAGAAACCCGCCGTCACCATCTTGGGGCATCCAGTTTGCAAAGAGCAGTTCGTAAAGCAGGAAAACTTTCAGGCATCAACAAACGCATTTCCCCGCACACTTTTCGCCATTCTTTTGCTACCCATCTTTTAGAAAATGGCTACGATATTCGCACCGTCCAAGAATTATTGGGGCATAAAAACGTCCAAACCACAATGATTTACACACACGTTCTTAATCATGGGGGCATCTACGTTCGTAGCCCCTTAGATGATTAACACGCAACTCCCCCTTCCTTTTGAAGAGGGCTAGTCATACTCCCCAATTCAAGATAAAATCGGGAAACTTATTCAATCAAAAGGAACTGATGGAACGCGAGCTACTGACCCGTTTGGGTGGTTGGCGCTCCCTGAGTTCCGGGAGGTTTTATGGCTACACCCAAAGGGATAGAATCCCCGCTTCAAGTGGCGCGTCGTTTGGCGTTGCCTTTTCTCGACAATCCCTATTTGCTCACGCGAGCCCTAACGCATACATCCTACCTTAACGAACACACGGAGGTTCTTGACGATAACGAACGCCTCGAATTTCTGGGCGATGCCGTTTTGGATTTTGTGGTCGGCGCGTGGCTTTATGAACATTGTCCTGAAATGCGCGAAGGGGAATTGACCAAAGCGCGCTCCGCCCTCGTGCGGACAGAGGCTCTTGCTCGTTTCGCGCGTGAAGTTGATCTTGGTCGCGCTATGCGGTTGGGACGCGGCGAGAAACGCACCGGTGGCGCAGAACGTGATGCCTTACTCTGCGGCACTTTCGAAGCCCTAATCGGCGCAATTTACGAAAAAGCGGGGCTTGAAGCCGTAAAAAACTTCTTTTTCCCTATGCTGGATGCTTTTAGTGATGAAATCATCAACGGGACACCCCTCACCGATGCCAAGAGTCGCCTTCAAGAGTGGACGCAAGCACAAAAGATGGGCATCCCACGCTATGTACTAATCTCAGAGAGCGGTCCCGACCATGCAAAAATCTTTGAAGTTGAAATTCATATCGGAGACCAAGTCTACAGCAAGGGGAGCGGACAAAGCAAAAGTGCCGCCACCCACCTCGCTGCAGAAGAAACGCTAAAAACGCTAGGAATCGAATAGACATCAGACCTCAGCCTTCAGAACTTTCCAACCTTTAAACTTGCAAACTTGCAAACTTGCAACTTGTAACTTGCAACTTGCAACTTCAAACTTGCAACTAAAAAACTATGCCCCTACGACTAAAAGCTCTTGATCTACAAGGATACAAAACCTTCGCCGGAAAAACTTCTTTTGAATTCGCCGAAGGGATTACCGCGATTGTCGGACCGAACGGGTCTGGTAAATCGAATATTGCCGATGCCTTGCGCTGGGTGTTAGGAGAACAATCCTACAGCCTGATGCGCGCCAAAAAGACCGAAGATATGATCTTTTCCGGCTCAGAGCAACGCGCTCGGGCAGGAATGGCGACCGCGACGATTACCTTCGACAATGCCGATAATTGGCTCCCTGTTGACTTTGCCGAAGTCGCGTTAGAACGGCGCGCCTATCGCGATAGCGGAAACGAATATCGGCTAAATAGCCAACGCGTCCGCCTAATGGATGTAAACGAACTTCTCTCCCAATCCGGTCTCAGCGAGCGGACGTATACGATTTTAGGGCAGGGGCTTGTCGATGCCTCCCTCGCCCTTAAAGCGGATGATCGCCGCCGTCTCTTTGAAGAAGCTGCGGGGATTGGTCTCTATCGCGGGAGACGAGATGATGCTCTTCGTCGCCTCGAAAAAACCGAGCGGAATCTCGAACGCGTTTTAGACGTGATGACCGAGTTAAATCCCCTCATTCGCCGATTAGGGCGGCAGGCAAAAAAATCGCGCGAATATACGCAAGTACAAGCGGATCTCCAAGTCCTCTTGCGGGATTGGTACGGTTATCACTGGAAACGCGCCCAAAAAGAATTGGTCGAAGCGCGTGAAAATTTTCGCCAGCAAGATGCCAAATTGCATGAAGCAAAAAGCACTCATGAAGAGCAATTTAATGAATTCACCGCATTTCGCAAACGAATTCAGGAATTACGCACCCAGCTAAATGCTTGGCATCGCGAATCTTCTGAACTGCACAAGCAGCGTGAGGCAACCAGCCGAGAATTAGCCGTTTTAGATGAGCGTCATCGCTCTTTGGAAGCCAGCTTGCAACGCATCCTCGCCGAAAATGAACGTAGCTTAGATGAAGCTCGCATCGCTTCTGAGGGCTTGGATACAGCAGAAAAAGAAAATACGCGCTTGAAAAGCGAAGCCGAAGAAGCTCGCACAGAAATTGAAAACGCACAAAAAGCCCTCTCCGCTCGGCGAACAGAACGCGCTCAAGCCGAAAAAGAATTAAGAGAAGCGCAACAAAAAATCAACCAATTGGGCGGAAAACGCGCCCAACTTCAAGCCCATCTTGATAGCTTGCGCGCACGTATCGCCGCCCAACAAGAGAAAATTGCCCGCAACGAAGAAGCAATTGCTATCGAAGAAGAAAAAGCCGCTGAAGCGCAAAGAGAAGCTGAGCGCGCCGGCAAAGCGCGCCAAAAAGCAGAAGAGCTTTATCAAAATGCCCAGTCCGCTTTTATGGCACAAGAAGAAAAAACAACTCAACTTGAAAAAACACTTCGTGAATTGCGCGAGATGTACGCAAAGCGCGAAACATCGAAAACAAAACTTGAAGCCCAGCTAGAAGTTCTCGAAGAAGCCGAAAAAAACTTCTCCGGTTATGCGGATGGGGCGCGTTTTTTGCTCGAAGCGGCGAAAAAATCACAACTAAAAGAGTCGCGAGGGGCACTTAGTGCCGCCCTCGATGTTCCCGCCGAGATCGAAGCCGCAGTTGCCGCCGCGCTCGGCGAGTATGTAGATGCGATTTTGCTGGAGAGCGGGGAAGATGCCGAAGATGCCCTCCGCCTGCTCTCAAATCAAAAAGCTGGTCGAGCGGCGATCTTGCCCCTCGCATGGCTCACCAACGCCCAGCCCCTCAAAGCCCCCAACGACCCCGATTGTCTTGGTGTTGCTTCGCAGATGCTCACTGCGCCGAAAAATCTTCAAAAAGCAGTGGATTTATTGCTCGGTCAGACGCTGATTGTTAAAAATCGTGTCGCGGCACGGCGTTTATTAAAGGGGATGGATGGACGGGGACGCGCGGTCACCTTGCGTGGGGAGGTTTTCCGAGCGGACGGTTTAATTTTGGCTGGGGGAGCGGATCGCGCGGGGACTTTAGGCAGGTCGCGCCAACGCCGAGAGTTGGTTGCCGCCCTTAGCGACGTCTCCGCACGCCTAGCAGAATTGGCAAAAAAAATCACCCGCGTTTCATCCGAACTGGATACGGCGCGCGGCGAAAAATCGCGGTTGCAGGCGGCTGAGCGAGAGACGCGTAAAAAGCTCGAAGCAACGCGCCGCGCCGAAGAGCAGATGAAGCTCGAAGCTGAATCCAGCCGCCGAAGAGCTGAGTGGCAGCTTGGTCAACGGAAGCAACTTCAAATTGAGTTCGAGCGTGCGGAAGCCGATAGAAAAGAATCCGCTTTGGAACGAGAAGAAGTAGAGGGGCAAGAAAAAACCTTGCAGACGCGCATCCGCACTTTATCCACAAAATTGGCAGAACTCTCCCTCGAGGAGATGCAAAACCAACTTACTTATTGGCGGACGCGAGGGGCGGTTGCGGAGCGTGCTTTGAGTGATGCGGCAGTGCGTTTAAAGGAAGGGCGGCAAAGGGTGGCGCGTTTGAACGCGGGTAAAGAAAATTTGCAGCGGCGCAAAAGTGAAACAAAGGCGGCGTTGCAAAAACTGGACGCACAAAAAGAGAGTCTGCGACAGGACGAGGGTGCGGTGAATGGAAAGTTGCGTCTTTTGGAGGAGAAAATTGAACCCGCTGAGCAGGAATTGCGCGCCGCGGAAACAAAAGAAGAAAAAGAACGCGCCCGTGAAAGTGATGCGACGCGTTTGATGACGAGCGTTGAACGGCGGCATGGACAATTGCAATTGGATGTGACCCGCCGAGAAGAGGGGCTGGAGCGTTTGCGTCAGCAAATCGAAGACGATTTTGGCTTGGTGAGTTTTTCTTACGAAGCAGGTGAAACGGGAAATGTGCCGCTGCCTTTCACGGGGATGGTCGAACAACTATCCGATTTGGATGAAATTCCGCCAGAGTTGGAAACGCAGGTGAAGCAGGAGCGTAATCGGCTGCGCCGCATGGGACCGGTCAACCCCGAAGCGCAGAAGGAATTTGAGAAAGAAAGTAAACGTCACCAATTTATGGAACAGCAAATTGCCGATTTGAACAAAGCCAAAGCCGATTTGCATGAGGTCATCCGAAAATTGGATGAATTGACCGAGCAGGCTTTCGTAAAAACTTTTAAGGTTGTGGCGGTGGAGTTCAGCAAAATTTTCGTCAGTTTATTCGGCGGCGGCTCTGCAAAATTGAGTCTGACTGACCCGGAGAATTTGGTCGAAACGGGGATTGAAATTGAAGCGCGCCTGCCCGGTCGGCGGGAGCAAAATCTTGGGCTGCTTTCCGGTGGCGAGCGGAGTTTGACCGCCATCGCTCTTGTTTTTGCCTTGTTACGCGTTTCCCCAACTCCCGTCTGTGTGATGGACGAGGTCGATGCGATGCTGGATGAGGCAAATGTAGGTCGTTTTCGTGATATGCTTATAGAATTGAGCAAAGATGTACAATTTATCGTGATTACGCATAATCGTAATACCGTCCAAGCCGCGGATGTGATCTACGGCGTAACGATGGGACGCGATTCAACGAGCCAGATTATTAGCTTGAAGTTAGATGAGGTAAGTGATGAAATGTTGGGGGCGCGGTAGAAATCCACAAGTCACACGAAGTTACACGAAAAAAATGGCTGGAATCGTGACTTCAACGTCACTTTATTGCGAAGTCTGAAAGACCCAATAAAACGTATTATGTGCATTACATAAAAAACAAAAAACGGCAGAGCTAAACCGCTGCCGTTTTTTTGTTTTTAACTTCGTGCTTCTTCGTGTGACTTCGTGGATTCTTTTTCAAGGCTACCGCGAAATCCTAAAGAGCCCTTTTATTTTATTGCTGTGCACCGAAAAGTTCTTCTAATGTTTGTTGCAAATCAGGCTCGGTGGGGACATTTTCTTCCCAGATGTCTAAAATTTCAATGTTGTAATCTTGTCGAATTTCAGCCAACCATGCTTGGAAGACAATATCTTTCGCATTTTGATAGGCATTGGGGTCGAGAGGGCGTTCTGTTCGTCCTAGCAATTGGATGATGTGGAAACCATATTGCGTTTGAACAGGTTCGCTAATATCGCCGATATTTTCGAGCGCATAAGCGGCATCTTCGAATTCAGGAATCATCATACTGTGTCCGAACCAGCCTAAATCCCCTTGGTTTGTTTTTGCGCTCGGATCAATGGAAAGCTCCATCGCTAAATCGCCGAAATCTTCGCCCTCTTCCAGACGTTGAACAACCACCGCGGCTAAAGCCGCATCGGGGACGAGAATATGGCGCGCCCAAATCTGTTCGTCTATTTGCGAGACGTCAGCGGTGACAATTTCATAGAGTGCTTCATAATAAAGCTGTGATTCAAAGAGACGGCGGAAATCTTTTTCGGTCATGCCGGTATCGGTATACCGCGTTAGAACTTCTTTATAAGTTGATTCGTAGCCATCAGCCGTATAGGGCGTCGCGGTTAATGTGGGGAGCGGGGGAATGGTAGGAATTGCCTCGCTGGTCGGTGTTGCCTCAACTTCTTCCGTTGGGATTTCAGTGGGTTCGGGCGTGGAAGTGGGAACATCGGTGGGAAGCGGTGTGATGGTGACAATAGCCAATTGCTCGCTCGTCAAGGTCGGATATTCCTCTGCAACAGGTAAATCTTCTTTCGGTTCAGATGTGGGAGTCCCATCGGGGAAATAACCTAAAAATGACTGAACTTCCTTTTCCACTTTATCAGCCGAAATCGTGATGCCGCGTTTGTTTGCCTCTTGTTCATAAATCAATTCGTTGACCATTGTGTCGAGAACATCTTTACCTAGCTGTGTTGGCTGGCTCAAGCGATTTTCGATGGGCTGAATCTGTGCGTTAACGTCCATGCCAAATTGTTGCCCCATTTGAGCATATTGAATATATTGGTTAATCATATTCTCGCGCTCAAGTTTTACGCGAACTTGAAATTGCGAGATGCTAATTTTTTGATCGTTAACTGTCGCAACCGCTTTCTGGTTTTGGAGGACGGTTTGGTCAAGATAGCCATATCCCATTACAAGGATAACCGCTACGACAATCCCGATAGCAATATTGCGGACTAAAGTAGTTTGTTTTCGTTCCTGCTCTCTTCGCGCAACATGCTTTTTACTAATAACTTTGTGTTTAACTTTACGTTTTGCCATAATTTACCTTAATCCCTTGTGAAATTGCAGAGTGAATCTCACCACAGAATTCACGAATTTAAAAAGCTCGTGTTTTTGTGGTGAAGTAATTTTGATTTTGCAAATTCACCGGATCTAAAAAAAAATACAGGGCATGGGCTTAAGCCATGCCCTGTATATGAGACTAAATTAACGACTCTCGTCCCAGTATTCGCCGGTATAAGGCAATAAGGCGATATGGCGAGCGCGTTTGATTTCTGCGGCTACTGCGCGTTGGTGACGAGCGCAAGTGCCGGTTTGGCGGCGAGGACGAATTTTTCCATCCTCGGTGATTAATCGGCGCAACAAATCTGTATTTTTATAGTCAAGATCAATGCTCTTGTCTGTGCAAAACTGACAGGTTTTGGGACGCGAGTAAAAGCGTGAACGTCTCTTGAAAGGACGTTTTTTAAATGCGGACATTACTAACTCCAAAAAAAACTAATTTAGAAGGGAAACTCATCTTCGTCTGTTACGGGTGATACATCTTCAGCGGAGTTATCCTCGCTTTGGCTCTTCTCTCGGCGTTCGCCGAGCATGGTCATTTCGTTGGCAACCAACTCAACAGTCGTGCGTTGTTGTCCTTCCTTATCTTCCCATTGGCGAGTTTGCAATCGTCCTTCAATATAAACCTGTTGTCCTTTATGAAGATACTCTTTACAAATCTCAGCAAGTTTGCCCCAAGCAACGATTTTAAACCACTCAGTCTCTGAGCGGTGTTCGCCGTTAGAGCTTTTCCAAGAACGACTCACAGCAACGGAAAAGGTAGTAACCGGACGACCGGAAGGCGTGTAACGCAACTCCGGCTCTTTGCCCAAATTACCAATGATCATAACTTTATTCAAGCCTCGGCTCATGAGAAACTCCTATCTAATAGTGAAAACCCGAAAAGTTAGTCGACGAGAATAAGCATGTGGCGCATAACAGGTTCAAGAAGACGCAATTTGCGCTCCAATTCTGCTGTTGCGCTGGGAAGCATAGTCGCGTGAATCAAAACATATTGACCCTCGAGCTGCTTGCGGATCATATAAGCCATCTTACGACGACCCCAATTATCCACTTTATCTACGCTACCGTCCATTTCGCTGACCCAATCTTTGATTTTATCGAGAGCTTCGTTAAACGCCGCCTCATCCAAATCAGGATGGAGTATGCAAGTTAATTCATAATTACGCATGTGGGGAGAAACCTCCTTTCCCTGGGATTGCTCCCCGTCAACGCCGTCAGCGCGCAAGGAGCGGAAAGAAGCATATCGCACAGGATATACTTTTTAATTGAACGGGCGGATTTTAGCATAGAAAGAATGTTTTGGGAGGGGGAGATTTTTTCGGGATGACGAAAAAACGCCGAACGTGTGCCTGCTCTTGAAATGGAACAGAGGCGATTAAATCTTCAAATCGGCATTAGAGAATACTGTATAATCCAAGCATATTGTCGGGTCTTTCAGACTTCGCGGTAGGGTGATGCCAAAATTTTAATTTTAACCACAGATTTCACAGATTTTTCTTCTTTTTTCGTGTGGCTTCGTGGATTCTTTCTCAAAGCTACCGCGAAATCCTAAAGAGCCATATTATCTTAACTTTTGACCAATAACCTTAGGTGAAATATGCCCCGTAATGAGCAAGGAATAAATCGAGAGCGTTATTTTTGCATTCCGCGTACGTTGATATTTTTGACGCGTGGAGATTCCGTTCTGCTTTTAAAAGGTGCGCCGACCAAGCGGATTTGGGCGAATAAATACAACGGCGTTGGCGGGCATGTTGAGCGCGGCGAGGATGTACTTTCATCCGCAAAGCGTGAATTGGCAGAGGAAACGGGGCTTTCCGTAGATTTGTCTCTCGTGGGAACTCTCCAAGTGGATGTTGAGCCGCAAATGGGGATTTGTGTTTATCTCTTCACGGGAGAATTTCTTGAAGGTGAACCGCGTCCCTCCGAAGAGGGGACACTTGAATGGTTGCCCTTTGATGAATTAGACCAATATCCCCTCGTTGAAGATGTGGCGGTTTTATTAGCAAAAATTCGCTCAATGAAGGGGGGCGATCCGCCCTTCTCCGCTCGTTCATTTTATGATGATAAAGAGCGACTGAGGGTACGATTTGACGATTAAAGAGAAATCCCGAGCGTTTTCAGAACACTCGGGATTTTTTCTTTCGCACGTCTTTTAACCTGTTCCTATCATCCCAACTTATACCCAATCTGGCGCAAGAATCCTTTTCGCCACGCGATTTCTTTTTCATCTTCTACGTCTGTGGGAGAGCTTCCGTCCACAACGCCAATGATGGCGCGACCTTGCTCGGTCTCCACCAAAATCACCTCGGCGGGATTTGCGGTTGCACAATGAATTTGCGTCACTTCGGGAACCATCTTAAGCGTATTCAAAACATTGATTGGAAAAAATCCATCTCCCAAGAAAAGGATGAAGGAATGCCCTGAGCCGAGAGCCAGCGCATTCTTTTTGGCGAGTTCAATCATTGCCTCATCCGTTCCCGTCCAGCGAACGAGCCGCCTGCCGGAGGCTTCGTTGAACGCCAGACCGAATTTAATCCCCGGCACGGTATTCACCATCGCCTCGTGAATATCCTCGACGGTTTTGACGAAATGCGATTCGCCGAGAATAAAATTAGTCATTTCAGGTTTTTCGATTTTAACGAGTTTTAGTTCCATGAGTTTCTCCTTATTTTTAAAAATAAATCTACCCTTATTCTAAACCAAAAAATATGCCATAATTGCCGCATGTCACTTCCTGCCGATTTTATTCACGAACTCCAGCATGCCGTTTCGGGCGATCTCCGCACCGATGCCATCACCCGCCAGCTTTATAGCACTGATTCTTCGATTTATCAAATCGCACCGCGTGGCGTTTTTATCCCGCGCAATCAGGATGATTTACAAGCGGCAGTTGAATTGGCTGCCAAATATCAGATTCCGATTTTGCCGCGCGGCTCCGGCTCTTCTTTAGCCGGGCAGGCGGTTGGGGACGCCCTGATTCTTGACCTTTCGCGTTATCTCGACCATATTTTGGATGTGAATCCCGAAGCCCGTACCGCGACGATAGAATCGGGCGTAATCCTCTCTGACCTGAATCGGGCTTCCGCTAAATTTGGCTTGGGATTTGGTCCCGATCCTGCTTCCGCTGCTCGCGCCACGATGGGCGGTGTGATCGGAAATAACGCCACCGGCGCACATTCCATTCGCTATGGGATGGCAGCAGATCACCTCCTTGCCGCGGATGTGATTTTGGCGGATGGCTCTTTAGCGCAACTTGGCGAAATCTCTTTAGATGCCGCATCTAAATTTGCTCGAGATGTTCAAAAATCTCGTAGTAAGGATTTTAATCCTTTTTCCCTCACCCCTTTAGATACTCCCGCCAATCTCGAAGCGACTATTTATTCCGCCGCTTTGCATATTCGTGGTAAATATGACGAAATGATTCGTCAACGTTGGGCGCGTGTTTGGCGGAATACCTCCGGCTATCGCTTAAATTATCTCCTCCCATGGTCGCCTTCTCGCCCGCCACAATGGGAGGGGGAACTTTATCCCAACCTTAAACCTTCAAGATTCAACCTTGCGCCCCTTCTCGCTGGCTCGGAGGGAACTCTTGCCGTGATGCAGCGGATGACCGTGAATCTGGTCAAATTGCCGAAAGAAAAGATTCTGGTTGTGTTGCCTTTTAAGAGTGTTGCCGAGGCTTGTGACGCAGTCCCGTCAATTTTGGAGAGAAAACCTTCTGCTGTGGAGCTTTTTCCGCGAATGTTGATTGAGTTGGCGCGCGAAGTTCCGGCTTATGCGCCGTTGATTGATTTTGTAGAAGATGCCGCGAGCGAGATTTTAGTGGTCGAGTTTTCAGGGGACGATTCTGCTGACCTACGAAAGCAAGCTGAGAACTTAGGGCGAGATCTGTTAATCGTCACATCCAAAGAGAGACAGAAAAATATCTGGAAAGTCCGCAAAGTCGGGCTGGGCATTCTATCCACCTCGACCGGTGCAACGAGGGGCATCACTTTTATCGAGGATTGTACGGTTCC
This sequence comes from Anaerolineales bacterium, assembly GCA_029933275.1. GTDB lineage: Bacteria > Chloroflexota > Anaerolineae > Anaerolineales > Villigracilaceae > Desulfolinea. The sequence goes on from JAOZOM010000010.1 coordinate 11,677, forward strand.
GGTGGAGAAATTGGGCGATTATGTGCGTGGTATGGAGCGGGTTTTTGCCGAGCATCAGACGAGCGGCGTTTTTTACGCGCACGCTTCGGCGGGATGCTTGCACATGCGTCCGGTGCTAAATTTGAAAACGGCGCGTGGACGGCGGGAGTTGCGCGAAATTGCCGAAGCCGCACTCGGACTTGTTTTGAGCTTGGGCGGCGCGATGACCGGCGAGCATGGCGATGGGCTTTCGCGCTCCGAATTTCTGGAAAAAATTTACGGGGAGGAGATTAACGCCGCGTTTCGTTTGCTGAAAAACGCGGCAGACCCGCAGAATTTGCTTAATCCGGGCAAAATAGTCTTGCCTTTGCCGATGGATGAGAATTTGCGTTATGGCGCGGAATACCACGCGGAGCCTTTTACCGCGCCCGTGCTGGATTTTTCGGCGCAGGGCGGCTTGGTAAACGCGATTGAGCAATGTAACGGTGCGGGCGTTTGCCGAAAATTTGAGGGGACGATGTGCCCCTCTTTTCAAGCAACGCGCGAAGAGAGCCATTCTACGCGCGGGCGCGCAAATTTGCTTCGGGCGTTAATTTCTGGAAAGGAGTTGACCGCTAAATTGCCAAGAGCGCAAAGAAAAACCTTTGATTTTTTAAAAAACTGGCGTTCTTCGCATCCTCGCGGTTCTGAAGAAGCTGTTGCCAATTCTCTTGACCTTTGCCTTGCTTGTAAAGGATGTAAATCAGAATGTCCCTCTGGGGTGGATATGGCGAAGCTCAAATATGAGTTTTTCAACCATTATTACAAGTCGCATCGGCGGAGGTTGCGTGATTATCTTTTTGGCTATATCGGTATTTTGGCGAGATTCGGCGCACCTTTTGGGGGAGTGGTCAATCGGGTATTAGCTAATCGGGTAATCGGGGATTGGGCGAAGAAAATGATGGGCATTGCAAACGAGCGAGAGCTTCCAAAATTCCGTTCATTGCATCCTGAAAACCAACTACGGAATACTGAAAATCGACCACTGAAAACCGTTCTTTACCTTCCCGATGCCTTCACGCGTTATTTTGAGCCGGAGATTGAAGAAGCCGCGCTAAAAGTGTTGCGTGCCGCGGGCTGTCGCGTACTCTCTTTGCCGATTCTCGGCGCGGGGCGGACTTTGATCTCGAAGGGATTTCTTGAATCGGCGAAGAATCATGCTCAAAAATTGCGTGATGAGATTGCGAAAATTGACCCCGAAGGAAAATATCCTCTTTTGGGGACAGAACCCTCTGAAATTTATACCCTCAAAGATGAATATCTCGATTTTTTTCCCAACGATGCTCGGATGCAGGCTTTAGCAAAACGAAGTTGGCTGATTGATGAATTTTTACTGCGCGAAGATGAGAACGATGATGTTTATATTTTGCGTGTAGTCAGACTGATAAAACAAATAGCAAAGGAAAATCATTCTTTGGAGAAACCAATCGTACAAGAAAAGCAAAAATCTGCCCAATTTGCGAATAAAGAGAATGCAGACAAATCGAAAAAAATCTCCCTACACGGACATTGCTACCAAAAAGCGCGTCCGCCCGCGGATGACGGTCTTCCCGTTGGGCAGGAGGCAAGTGCAGAGATGCTCCGTGCGGTTGGGTACGAGGTGGAAATCATTCCCTCCGGTTGTTGCGGGATGGCGGGCGCATTCGGCTACGAAAAAGAGCATTATGAATTGTCGATGAAAGTGGGGGAGTTGATTTTATTTCCGGAAATCCGCAAAAAGATGGCGTTAAACGAAAAAGTGCAAATCGCTGCACCGGGGACATCTTGTCGGGAGCAAATTATGGATGGCGCGGGGGTCGCCGCCCAACATCCATTGGTATTGGTCGCGTATCTTCTTCCTGGAGGATGCTGATGCGATTTTTTCCTTCTCTTTTGGCTTTATACATTGCCTGATCGGCTTCGGCAATGAGCATACCGATCTCACTATTTTCTGAATAGATGCTAATGCCAATGCTCGTTGTTATTTGAATTGTAAAGTCGCCCAGATTAAAAGGTGCGGCGATTGCGTTTAAGATATTTTGGGCAACCGCTTTTACTTCGTTCTCAGAACTTACCTTGCTTAATAAAATGGCAAATTCATCTCCGCCTAATCGAGCAACAGAATCTTCCTCGCGCGTGTGATGCCGTAAACGCTGGGCAATTAGCTTCAGTAAAGCATCGCCGGCATGATGCCCGTATTGATCGTTAATATCTTTGAAACCATCTAAATCAAGAAAAAGAACAGCAACCAGATTCTTTTTCTCTTTGGCTTCCACCAAAGAACGATTAGTGTGTTGATAGAAGATATCACGATTATGCAAATCGGTGAGAATATCATGGGTTGCTAGGTAGCGTAGACGGTTATCTTTCTCTTCCTTTTCTGTAATATCTGAGAAAAGACAGGCGTACGCAGATACATCTTCGTTCGAGTTACTTATTCTTAGGATGGTCATGTTATTTAAATATTCTTCCCCGTTTTTTCTTCTTGTCCAGATTTTATATTGCCAATAGTCATTCTCTTCTAAAGAAGTTTTCACTTCTTTCATATTTTTTTTTACACCTTTGTTATTCGGAAAGAGTTTATGGATATTTTTCCCTATGGCTTCCTCTTTTGTATAGCCTGTAATTTTTGTAAATGCGGCATTGATAAAGGTGATAGCTTGCTTTGGGTCTGTAATGACAAGTCCCTCTCGCGTTTTTTCAAAGATATTTCCGACCAATTTTTGAAACTCTCTCGCCTCGTGGCGTTCAGTAATATCCCTGAAAATGCCTCGCGTCGAAATAGCTCTCCCCTTATCAAAACGGCAGTTTAATTTTCCCTCTAGGTAAATGGTCTCACCATCTTTTGAGAGATAAATGGTGTCCGTTTCCAGTGAGTGCCCATCTCCCTCAAAAAGTTTCTGTATAACGATCTGACATTTTTCAACCTGCGTAGGATGAATGATATCAAAGACATTTAAAGACTTCACTTCAAGCGATGTATAGCCAAATTTTTTGTGCCAAGCTTTATTTACAAAAAGAAAATTCCCCTCTTGATCGACAATTTGAATAATATCGTCCGCATTATTCAAAAAATCTCTCATTTGCTCGCGACTGGCGCGTAAACGGATATAAAAAATACTCACAAATAATCCGCTAAACCCACCAAAGAAAACAGGGATAACAAAAGCAGAAGGAGCGAAAGTTAACGGTAGACCGAGTAATTTTTTCTGGTACATTGAGAAAGCACTTAATAGCAATGCCCCCAGAATAAATGCGTTTAGATATCTTAGGAGGTATCTCCGAACCTCTTCTTTTCCCATAAAAAGATTATACATCTTTGGTATGCGCTTTAAGTTTACAAATGTGCAAAGAAATTGTGTATAATTTTGGATAATGAAACTTAAACGGATTTTTCTCAGCTTGAGCTTTTTTCTCATCCTAAGCGGGATGCGTCCCCTCGTCCACGTTTTTGCGCGTGACCCGAAACCTGCTCTCGATGCCTATACTTTGATTGCCGAAGTGAACGCTCTCCGCGCAGTGAACGGACTTGCTCCCTACACCATCAACGCGACTTTGATGTCAGTTGCACAAGCGCATAGCGATTATCAGGCTTCGATTGGAACGGTCACGCATTACAGCGCAGATGGTTCTCGCCCCTTTCAGCGCGCCCTTGCCGCGGGATATCCGGTCGGCGGGACTTTATCTCTGGGCGGATTTTATTCTGAGAATATCCAAGCCGGTACGAATCTTTCCCCCCAAGAAGCGGTGCAGATTTGGCAGGAAGACGCGCCCCATCTTAACACCATGCTCTCTTCTCATCTGATGGAAGTTGGGGCGGGGGTGACGAATGTAGATGGCTATCTCTACTATACCCTCGATGCCGCTCAACCCTCCGGCGGGATTGTGCCGAACTATACGCCTGATCCAAACGAGACTCCAAATGGGAGCGGCGCGCTGCCAACGCTCGATTGGATTATGCCCGTCATTACCAGCACACCCGATGAAGGCGGAAAAGTGATCCACGAGGTGCAGGTTGGGCAGAGTTTGTGGGGTATTGCCGATATTTACGGGACAACTGTGCAGGAAATTCGCGCCCTCAATAATATGAGCGTGGATGATTTAGTCTATCCGGGTGAATTACTCTATATCCGTTCGGTAGAGACACAAATTCCCGTCACACCGAGTTTGGCGGCAACCGAGATAGTCTCCCCGACCCCAGTTTATTTAACGGAGACACGCGTCCCCACGCGCGAGCCGACCTTAATCCTTACCGAAACGCCCGCAGAAATGAAAACCGAAAAAATAGCGAGCGGTGGTAGCTTGTGGATAGTTTTCGCCATCATTTTTATTGCCTTAATTTTAGCGGGGCTGGTAACGTGGTTGAGTGGGAGAGAGCGAGATTAAAACAAGACACCGAGTTTTTTCAAAAAACTCGGTGTCTCTTTTTTAGTGAATGTTACTTATGCACATCTGCCGCGATAAAGGAAAGCCCGCGCTCGGTGAGCTGCCAAGCGGTTTTGTTGAGGGCTTCAAATTTATCCATGAAGTTGATGGTGAGCGCATCCATATCGCCGGCTTCGAGAATTTCTGCTTTTTCGCGGAAATATTCGAGAATGTCGGAGGGATGTTCACGCTTGCTGTCAATTTCTGGGTCTGCGCCTTCGTGTTTGGCGGAGATATTCGCAACGTGGTCAGCGATGTCGAGTAGTTCCTCTCGCCGAATATAAGGTTGGATGACGATGCTTTTATAGGTCTCGGTGATGTGATGCTCGTAGCGGACAATATCTTCAAAGCCGAGTTCCTTGCGGAATTGGGCAGTGATTTCCATTGTTTCGTTGTTGATCGAGTTTGCCCAGTTGAAGCCAATTAGCGGTGTCGTGCCATCTTCACGAGAGAAGAGTTTTGCGCCAATCAACGTCCAAAATGCGGCGTAGGGGTTATCGTTGCCCATATAAACAGAAATCTTGAATTCATTATCAATGCCGATTTTATGGAGCATATACGCCAGCAAAACGGTACCGGGGTTGACGTTTAGCACCTGTTTGATGCCGTAGCGGGTGTAGTAGTAGAGAAATTCATCTAGCCATTTTAGGGCGTGGTCGTTGGGTTGCCCGATTCCGCCAAAATAGCCGGTAATCGTTTCGGGACCGCCAAGGTGGATATTTGATCCATCCGTGCCTTTGGTATCGAGGGTTTCGACATAGGATGCGCCGACAATCTGCATTCCCGCGGCAAAGGCGACTAAATCCCCGTCTGCTTTTTGTTCTTTCATATTGCGGACGCGGATGAAACGCCCGGGCATCAGCTTGCCCTCGTTGATAGCGCGTTTTGCCGCTGTAATCAACCAGGGGAAATACTGGCACGCGGAAATTTCCATCGTCACGGCGAAATCGTCTGCAAATTCTGTAGTCGCAGCTTTTTCCCCTAATACTTTTTCTTTATACGCATCAACGGTGATGAAGGCTCCCGCGTCGCGTTGTTCTTCAAGCCATTTCAGGTCGTCAAGATATTCGGGTTTAATTTCTTTGACTTTGGCGAGCAAATTTTCCAGTTTTCGTGCTTCGGCGGCTTTGGCGTTAATCTCTTCGGGTGTGCCATATTTGGCGACGACAGCGAGAAAATCGTTAATCACGCGCTCGTCGGGATTGAGTATCAGCGCGTTAATCTCGTCAAGTCGCGCATGGGGGATTTTGAGCAGGTTGCGTAGGTCTTGGGGCATAGAATTCTCCTATTTTTTGTACACGGAATGCACGGATGACACGGATTTTATTTTGTTTTTTCCGTGCAATCTGTGTTCTCCGTGTACAAATTTTATTAATCGAGCAAATCCATCAATTCGTCATATTCTGCGTCTTTCATCCCGAAATAA
>JAOZOM010000459.1 GCA_029933275.1 Anaerolineales bacterium
AGAGTCCTGGGAAGGTTAGCCAGTAGTCCGGGCTTGAGCCGAATTTCCAAGAGCGAGCATTGAGATCGACTTCAATACGGGCATCTGTGCAACGAAGAGACAATATCCCTTCATTGATGATGATGCCTGTCAGTAAGCGACCAACCAGCAATTCCTTGATAGTTCGGTGTTTCTTTTTCTTCATAGAAATACCTCCGTGTTTTTACGACCCACATCAATCAGGTCGTTTTGGGCAATACCTAGACTTGCTAAGTAGCACCAAAAACGAGCAGATCAAGAATCGGGGGCGATTTCCCCCGTTTTTGCAACTCTTTTATGGTGAGAAAAAGAGTCGCGGATAAGGCTGTTTAGCCAAAACTACCCGCGCTCTGAAATTTAGCTGCGACCTAATCGTCTTTCAAGCAATGCACCACCATCTTTATAGTGTTTTACAAGATAGACACCATGCCAAATAGCATAAGCAACAAAAAGGGCGAAACCGATAATCAGAACTGTATTCATGTTGAACTCCTATTTCTCATAATTCAGGGCGGGTAGCCCATTAATAAAACGAAGCTGGAATCAGCCTCTCCTCAAGAGATGACTCTCTTTCTCCTGAAGAGAGGAGGTGAGGGAAAAAACCCTCACCTCCGAGAAATAGGGGTGTCGCATGACACAAAACGAGTAGATAAAGCATGAGCCTTATCCGCTTATGCAAGTAGGGGTTAGCCTGCTTACAAGTCACCTCGCCGGGAATCGAACCCAGATAGCCCGCATTGATACAACGCTGCTAAGGTGAAGGTAGAGATGTGCGGGGTACGCACATCTCTGGGGTGGAGCGAATTGAAAAAGCGAATTAGATCAAATCTTCTTCGTCTTCTTCTTCTTTCTCCGATGGAGCATCGTTATCGAAGCTGAAAGGCTCAATAGCGTTGACCCATAAGGTGAAACTCTGACGAGTGACACCATCATCGCCGGTCCATTCTTCCATCGCCAAGCGACCTTTGACCGTGACATAATCGCCGGTCTGAAGTGCGCCAACCGATTCGGTCACTTCGCTGGGATCATCACCTTTGGCGGTGTAACCAACGAGTTCGAGCCACATAGACGGTTTGTAGTCGCCGGTATTGCGATCTTTGCCCATGCTGACGCTTGCGCGGCACTTAGCCATAGGTTGACCGTTTCCTGCGACTTGAACGCCGCCATCTTCGCCTGCTTTACGGAAAGCACGAGCGGTAACGATGAAATAATTGGAAGGACGATTTGTGTTAGATT
>JAOZOM010000140.1 GCA_029933275.1 Anaerolineales bacterium
AGGCCCATCTGACTGATTTACTAGTCTACTGATTCACTAGCCTACTGGTCTTCTGTCTCATTTCAAGACATTTTGTAAAGCCACCAACAATGCCCCCTCTTGCTCCGGTAGCACCGTGCGCGGATCGAGGAGGACGCGGTTTTTTTCAGTGCGGGCGATTACAGCGGGATTTTGTTTTCTCAGTTGGGCAAGGAATCTATCAGGTTTGGATACTTCGAGAGCCAGTAACCAAGTTGGGAGGCTTTCGCCGGGGAGACTGCCGCCGCCGACAGCGGATTCGCCCGCGATGATTGTGCCGCGTCCTAAATATTTTGCCCAACCTTCTGCACGTGCTTTAATTTGTTTGGGCGGCATCGAAATCATCTGCCAAATGGGGATTTCTCGCTCGGCTTCGTCTTTGAGATAATGTGTCAGCGTAGCGGTGATGCCAGCAAGGGCGACTTTGTCGGCGCGTACAGCCCGTGCGAGGGGATGCTTTTTGATTTTTTCCATTAAATCGGCGCGTCCCACGATGATCCCTGCCTGAGGTCCGCCGAGAAGTTTATCGCCGGAGAAGGAGACGATATCCGCGCCCGCGTTGAGGGATTCTTGGACAGTGCGCTCGTGGATTAGCCCATATTTTTCGGTTGCCAGCAAAGTCCCGGAGCCGAGATCGTCTATTACGGGGATATTCTCGGCGTGCGAAACGCGGACGATTTCATCGAGTGCGGGTTCTTCGGTGAAGCCGATAATTTTGAAATTCGAGCGATGGGCGAGCATGACTAACTTAATCGGCTCTTCGGCGATGGCGTGTTGATAATCGGCGAGGTGGACTTTGTTCGTTGTGCCGACTTCGACTAATTTTGCGCCGGATTGTTTCATCACATCCGGGATGCGAAATCCGCCGCCGATTTCGATTAACTGCGAACGCGCAATCACTACTCTGCGCCGATTGGCGAGGGAGGAGAGAATCAGCATCACGGCGGAGGCGTTATTATTGACGACTACTGCTGATTCTGCGCCGGTAATCCGCTTTAGGAGGGATTCGGCGTGAATTAGGCGCGAGCCGCGTTTGCCGCTTTGCATATCGAATTCGAGGGTGGAATAGTTGCGGGCAACCGATTCCATCGCTTTAATTGTTGCGGAGCTGAGCGGGGCGCGTCCCAGATTGGTGTGGAGAATCACGCCGGTCGCGTTGATAACGGGGTAGAGCGTGGGCTGCGTCCATGCTGACAAACGGGAGCCAGCGAGGGACAAGAGCGTCTCGGCTGGCGGGATGGGTTTGGTGCTATCTGCCGCGTACGCGGCTCGGATTTCGTTCAGTACCGCTCGGAGAGCATCCAGTGCCAGCGGTCTTCCATATTCTGCAATTAATTCGGCAGAGGTTTGGGTTTTTAGTAATTTATCTACTGAGGGGAGGGTGCGAAGCTTAGTCATTTTCTATCTCCGGAGGTGTCCATTGGGCTTTTTCTCGCAGACGGATTAGGCTTTCGATGGCAATTAGCCCGAGTGCCAACCCAATGACGATGGATAAGTTTGCTACGCGCCCCAGTTGGAGCCATGCTAGGGTTGCGCCGTAAGTGCCGACCCATAGGGCTTGGCGGATGATTACGTTGGCGGGCGGAAAATCTCGGCTAAAGCGGCGGTGGAGAAAATAGGCGATGGGTAATGATGTGCCGCTGAGGGCTAGGGTGGCGAGGAAGAAAAATGCCCAGCGGGGAAGCAGGGTAGGGAGGGTGAAGTTGATGAGCAGGTATAGCCCAACCCAGCCGATGAGGGCGAGGCTGAGGGCGGGGAGGCGGTAGGGGCGGAAGGTTGGTTTTTTCATTTTGGTCGGGTAGTCAGATGGTCAAGTAGTCGGATGGTCGGATTATACCGCAGGGTTTTGCGCGGTATAATTTGGCAACAATTATTTTTTTCCATAAAGGGCATTATGATATACTCAATTTATGGAAATAGCCCATATTATTTGCCCCTTAAACATAGAAGAAAAACTTGAGGTAAAGCATAATCTTTATGTTCGGGAAGCTCGTCAAGTATTATTGCATCATTCCCGTATCCGTTTTGTAGAGAAGGGACATATCAAGGGCGAGAACGTATATTCGGCTTTGGGACAAAGTTATGGTGGTAGATATTTGATTGTGTTTTTCGTATACAAACCGAGTAATCAAACAGCCATTATTATCAGTGCTCGCGATATGAGCAATAAAGAAAGAAAATTTTATGGACGAAAGAAGAAATAAACTCAGTAGCCTTTCAGAGGCAGACTCGTATGAAGCAATGGGTGAATTTTGGGATAACCATGATTTAACAGATTTTGATAATCCCGAAAAGCCCGATATGGCGTTTAATATCACCTATGTTGTGCCGATTGAACAAAAACTCTTTTCTTCCATTGAAAAAGAAGCGAGAAAGAGCGGCGTGGATATTGAAACGTTAATCAATTTATGGTTACAGCAGAAACTCCACGAAGAAACGCAAATGCCATCTGTTGTTTAATCTTTACGCTTTTTTTAACGAGAACTCTCCCAAGTTGGAAAACGAAGGAGAGTTTTTTATGAATTCCAACCTTCAAACCTAAAACCTTATGAACTCACTCACCCCTTTCTTCACTCCGCGCGGCATTGTCGTTGTAGGAGCTTCCTCCCATCCTGAAAAACTTGGCTATGGCGTAGCTCGAAACCTCGTCCAGAGCGGCTATACGGGCGCAATTCACCTCGTTAACCCAAAAGGCGGAGAGTTTTTTGAACACAAAATGCGAAAATCCCTCGCCGAAGTCCCTGATCCTGTAGATTTGGCGATTCTGGTCGTCCCCGCGAAATTTGCGCCCGATACCATGCGCGCTTGCGGCGAGCGCGGCATTCATGCCGCGATTCTCGTTTCGGGCGGATTCCGTGAAACGGGCGCAGAAGGCGCGGCTCTTGAAAACGAGACCTTGAAAATTGCTCAAGACTATCAAATCCGCATGATTGGACCGAATTGTATCGGTCTTCTCGATACCCATCTGCCTCTCGATACCACATTTCTAACCCCGCCGATGCCGCGTCCCGGCGAATTGGCATTTATTTCTCATTCGGGCGCAATTTGTGCGGCGTTAATTGATTGGTCACGAGAGCAGGGATTTTCATTTTCGCGGCTAATCAGCCTCGGCAATCAAGCCGATGTCAGCGAAACGGATATCCTGCCCCTCGTGGCGGAAGACGAGCATAGCAAAGTGATTACTATGTATCTCGAAAATATCGCCGATGGGGCGCGTTTTATTGAAGAAGCCCGTCGTGTGGTCGCCAAAAAGCCGGTGATTGCCCTCAAAGTTGGGCGTTCCAAGAGCGGACAGCGTGCCGCGGCATCTCATACTGGCGCGCTCGCGGGCGCAGAATCTGCTTTTGATGCCGCCTTTGAGAAGGCAGGTGTTTTTCGCGCCGATACCACCGAAGAGATGTTCGATTGGGCGCGCGCCCTCGCTTGGTCGCCGCTTCCGCGCGGGCGCAGGGTGGCAATTTTGACCAATGCGGGCGGTCCCGGCGTGATTGCCGCGGATGCCCTCGACCATCAGGATCTTAAACTTGCCGATTTTTCCGCCGAAACTAACGCCGCACTCACTGCGCTCCTTCCCCCCGCCGCCAGCATCCGCAATCCCGTTGATATGCTCGCGTCCGCCTCCGCCGAGCATTACGCCGAGAGCCTGCGCGCTCTCCTCGCCGACCCCAACGTGGATGCCGCCCTCGTTTTGCTCCCCGCTCCGCCGATGTATCCCGCCGAAAATGCGGTGGATGCGATGATTCCCGTCATCCAAGCCAGTGAAAAGCCGACTTTGGTCGCGTTGATGGGCAGTTTGCAAATCGCCGAAGCCTCCAAACGCCTGCAAAATGCGCGTATTCCCGATTATCGTTTTCCTGAACGCGCTGCGTCCGCGTTAGCGCGTCTCGCTCAACGGGCGGAATATCTTGGGGAGATTGAAGCATCTGCCCAACCCTTAATATCTCCTGATTTAACTGAGATTCGCGCGGCTTTGAGCAAAGTGCCAAGCGGAATCTGGCTTGACCCGGAGCTTGTTGAGCGTTTAATGTGCCTCTACGGAATTCCAACTGCTCCCATTAAATTTGCTCCTGATGCTAAATCTGCTTCCCAACTTGGTGAAAAACTTGGATTCCCTGTCGTGATGAAAATCGCATCGCCTGATATTTCCCACAAATCAGATGTGGATGGGATTCTGCTCAACGTCGAGTCTGCGGAAGAAGTTGCCGAGGGCTTCGATCTGCTGGTGGCGCGGGTGCAAGCCAAACGTCCACGCGCGAAACTGGAGGGAGTTCTCATCCAAAGAATGATTCCGCAAGGGCAAGAAGTGATAGTCGGCGCAGTCCGCGATCCCCAATTTGGTGCGTTGATGATGTTCGGCTCTGGCGGTGTAGAAGTGGAGGGGCTGAAAGATGTCGCCTTCGCCCTCGCTCCCCTCTCCGAAAAAGAAGCGCAAACGATGCTCTCCAAAACTTGGGCAGGCAAAAAACTGGATGGCTATCGCAATTTGCCCCCCGCCGATAAATCCGCTCTCGTGGATGCCCTCCGCCGCCTCGCCCAACTCGCCTATGATTTGCCCGAAATTGCCGAAATAGAGATTAATCCGTTGACGGTATTGAAAGAAGGCGTGGTCGCTGTAGATTTGCGCGTTAAGATGCGTTAATTTTCTTGACGCATCCTTTTATGTCTGGTAGTATTGGCGGGCTAAACTAAACGATGCGGGGTAGAGCAGTGGCAGCTCGTCGGGCTCATAACCCGGAGGTCGCAGGTTCGAGTCCTGCCCCCGCTACTCAGAAAAGCACCTGAAAGGGTGCTTTTTTCGTTAAAAACGTATCTTCTCAAAAAATAGGGGAGATTTGACGGGGTTCGTGGAAGTTAAGAAAAAACGCCCCCTCTTTAGTCTC
>JAOZOM010000141.1 GCA_029933275.1 Anaerolineales bacterium
TCGCATTGAGATATTCGCAGGTGTCTGCGATATAAGTATGCGGCGCATCAAGCGGATTTAAAATAGGAGATTGATAAATCGCCGGTAACACGGGTGGAGTGCGGATTGCGGTTGGGCTGGGGATGGGCGTTTCGGTGGGAGAATCTGTTGGGGGGATGGCTTCAGCAGTTTGCGTAAATCCAGCTTGGATGGTCGCCATCGCATCTTCCACGAGTTGGGCTGGCTCGGCAGGAGTTGGCGTGGGATTTGCTGAAGAGCCGCATCCCGTTAATAAAATGCCGAGCAAGCCTAAAACAAGAGTGAAACGGAAATTCATCCTACGAGAAAAAATAGTTTTTGACATAAAAAAACTCTATAGACTCCAGAAGTCTCAGATTAGTTGCCTTTTAATCCCAACAATCCACCCGCTGATTCTGCCTCTCTCGCCCCTCGTAAAATAGCTTGTGCCATCGCTTCGGCGGCAAACGCACCGATTATTGAAATATCTGCTTTTTTATTGCCAGTGGAGAGAGCGAAAATCGTATCGCCATCGAGCATGGTATGCGCCGGACGGATTGTGCGCGCCAAGCCATCTTGCGCCATCTGAGCGACTTTCGTGGCTTCGGTTTTGCTGAGTTTGGCATTTGTGGCAACCGCACCGATGACCGTATTGCCGCGCCCCGCAATTTTCATTACCGTGCGCCCGGCGAGCGTTTGCATAACGTGGAGGGTATCGGCGAATTTGCCCTCTTCACCAATTTTTAAGGGTCCCACCTGAGCGGAACGCGCGCCTGCCAAAACTGTGTTTTTTTGCGGATCAATCACATCCCCAAAAGCATTCACCGCTACAATTGCTCCAACGATGATGCCGCCCCCGATCTCAATACTGGCTGTGCCGAGACCGGCTTTCATCGCGTTTTGCATCCCTAAAATTTTGCCAACTGTTGCGCCCATCCCCGCGCCGAGATTGCCGGTTGCCGCGTTTTCTGCGGAGGCGGCTTCTGCGGCTTCGTAGCCCATCGCCGCATCAGGACGGATATCGGCGCGCCCGATGGCGAGGTCAAATAATACCGCAGCTGGCACAATCGGGACGTGCGCCACGCTCACATCGAAGCCGATTTTCTGCTCTTCGAGGTAGCGCATCACGCCGGTTGCCGCGTCTAAGCCAAAAGCCGAGCCGCCAGAGAGCAGTAGGGCGTGAATCTTCGAGATTAAGTTGACGGGGGAAAGCAAGTCGGTTTCACGCGTGCCGGGCGCGCCGCCACGCTGATCCACTCCCGCGACCGCGCCTTTCCTGCAAATCAGCACGGTGCAGCCGGTCAGCGCATCCGCATCCTGCGCATGACCAATTTCGATGCCGGGGACATCGGTGATGCTATTTTTCATCGCTTATTTTTGGTCATGCATCAGGTCGAGGAGTTCTTGCCACTCTTCTTCAAAAAAGTGCATGGTGACGTTGTTCAACTCAAGATGATAGGTGATTTCGCCATCGGGTTCTTCGGCTTTCCAAATCATATAGTTTTTAGTTTCTGAAAGGGTGGTGGTTTTAGGTTCTTTGGGCTCGGTCATTTTTTTCTCCTGTTTGGTTTTAATTTCGATGAGGGGATTGTAATCTATAGCGTTCTTCCTGAATACACAGAATTAGAAATTGCGAGATAAATCTAGCGTTATGGCATATTTTGAAAAAAAGTCAGCCTCCCCCTCAGACTGTCTTTATTTTTCATTGAAAACTGATTGCTGAACACTGTTTTTCTTTGTGCTCTTCGCGTCTTCGCGGTTAAGCTTTTGCCTTTTCTACAACATCAACCACTTCCTCTAAATCTATCCCCAATGCTTTCAACTTCTCCACTGTCGGGACACTGTTCATATCCCAGCCCCGTCGTTTGTAGACGGCATCGAGCAGTTTTTCGTACTGGGCTTCTCGGTAGGCTCGAAGTTTCGCCATCTTTTCTTCGGTACTCAGCTTTTCGGGGACAGCCAAGCCCAAATCACGGAGTTGGGTATCGTACCGCTCGGATCGAGACTCGTATTCCACAGCAGTCACAGGTCCCATGGCGCGGTAGGGCGGATAATCATGCTCCCGTCCCACACGCCCCATACGCATCGAGAAAACTTTTTGAAAGTTATACACACGCTCAGATTGAGCAATCAAATCATCCGGCGTGACTTTGATGCCGGTCACGCCCTCGTGAACCCATGTGTAATTTTCGACATGTTCCATCACTTTAGCCGGTTCGGCGGTTTCGCTATTATTTTCGGGGGAAATATCGTTCCACGGGAGTTTGCAGAGACCGTGTAGGCTGAACCAAGTGCGCCACATTGGGAAATAATGGAGGGCTTCGGCTTTATCCTCGAAACTGGGGAGCAGATTTTGGACCTGATCCATAAAAATCAGCCAAGCCTCATCATGCTGGGGTCCCTTCGTGGCGAGACCGTAACCGCCCTGCTGAGCGAGAGATTCTTTTGTGCCGTATTCGGAAGTTTCCATACCCTTGATTTCCATCCCAATATCATGCAGGAATTTGGGGTCTCCGCCGTATTCTTCGGCAAAAATGCGTTTCATTTCGCGCACACCCTGTCCAACAATCACGCCAAAGCCTTCGCCGCGCGCCATCTGATGCAATAATTCGAGAGCTGCCATGCCCTTGCCAAAAGTCAGTTCCAGCCCGCCGGTAATTTCGGCGTTGAGAATGCCCGCTTCATAACATTCCATCGCGAAAGCGACAGAGTTGGCGAAAGAGATTGTATCCACGCCGTAAGTATCACAATAAAAATTAAGCTCTAGCACAATTTCGGGGTCAAAGTTGCCGATATTCGACCCAAGCCCCGCCGCATTTTCATATTCTGGACCATCTACGAGCACTTTTTGACCTGCATAGGGTCCTGTTTGAAGCGGATGCCCATCTACGCCATGCGAGCAGGACATATTGCATCCTAGCCAACATCCATCGGGAAGACCTTGCGTAAATTTTTCTTTCCAAACGCTTGAGTCAATTTTGGGCGTTTCATCGTGCGAGCCATATTTGAAATTATGGGTAGGAAGCAGGTCGAAATGATCCATAACTTCAACGATATTCGCCGTGCCGACCTTTTTCATCTGGTTTTGTTTATCGTCCAATTCGCTCATTTCACGATTAAAGCGTTTTCCTGCTTTTTGGATTAAAGATAAATCGGCGGGACCATTACTTTTAGCATTCGTTTTGCTATAACGAACAACAATACCCTTAATTTTTTTATCGCGGAAAACACGCCCCGTGCCGCCACGACCGGCTTGTTTGAGCCGAATTTCTTTGCGGCGAACATCGTACCAAGAGGCATTAATCAGCGCGTAGCGAATATGCTCCGCCGCATCTCCCGCCGACATAACCGAAATGCCGCGTTGCCCCTTCTCGTTATCGGCGTACATCCGCGTCAGATACGCGCCCAAAAGATGCGAATTCACTTCTTCGAGCGGGGCAGTTTCAATGGTGATTTTGCCGGTATCGCCGTCAATAAAGATAATCACATCTTCGTCTGCTTTACCGATGATTTCTAACGCGTCAAAGCCAGAAAACTTCAAAAATGGGGCGAAATAGCCGCCTACGTTGCTATCCACTACATTTAACGTGAGCGGGCTGAGGGTCACGACCGTTGCTTTGCCCAAACCGGAATATGCGGTGGTTCCGCAAATCGGTCCGTTGGCGATAATCAGCGCGTTTTCGGGGTCATCCCAGCGTGTCTCTGGCGTGACCGCGTCCCAGAGCAGTTTCAAGCCAAAACCACGTCCGCCCGTGAACAAATCCTTCATTTGCTGGGTAACGGGCTTCTCGCTGATTTCCAAATTTGCCAAATCAATCCGCAAAGTGCGGTTAGCGTAGCCGCGCTCAACGGGGCGCAGTTCGTAGTTATATTCGGTCAATAATTTATGTGCAGATTTCATTTTTTCAAGGGGGAGAGGCAGTACCATGAGAAACTCCTTTAGTTGGATTAAGATAGTCTTTATTATGTCAGGATTTTCTCTCGCTGTCTACTGATTATCTTCTCTTTTGCGGATGAAAAGCCGCGGCACGCGCCTGATTTAGGCTGGTTTCCGTTTTTCAACATCTCTTTCCCCCAATCTTTTTTCTCGAGACTTGACAAGCTTTTCCTTTTATCATAATCTACCCTTAGAATAAAAAAGGAATCAATATGACCAATGCAGAGTTAGCTATTCTTGGATTAATATCAGAAGCTCCCCATCATGGGTACGAAATTGAACAAGTCATCGAAGCCCGCGGGATGCGCGAGTGGACAGCAATCGGATTTTCTTCGATATACTATTTGCTCAAAAAATTAGAGAAGGCCAATTTGGTAGAGAGTGAAGTTATCCCCACGCAGGGGCGGGGAAAAGCGCGTCGCATTTACCAAATCACCCCCGAAGGGCGCGAAGTTTTACGCGAAACCATGCTTGATGTTCTCTCGCATCCACAGAAAAATTTTCCCGCTATTCTACTGGGGATAGCAAATATGTCCTTCGTTTCTGTCGAGCAAGTAAAGAACTCGCTACGCACCTATCGTGATGATGTAGCCGAACGTTTAGCATATATCAAGACAAAAGCTGATACAAAGAAAAATCGTCCGAAACAAATCCGATACCTTTTTGATTACAGCCTCTTTATGCTCGATGCCGAAATAAAATGGGTTGAGATGATGATCGAAGATATGGAGGCGGAAGATGACGAAAGTTGATTTCAAAGTTTCAATTTTCGCCATGTCCTTTTCTAATTGTCGTTGACAACGATTCTCCAAATTAAGATTGAGCGAGACTAAAACCACCGGCTCAATACATGAAAATCCGTTGGACTATATTCTAACCCGAAGGGCTTCCATGAACTGAGCAGGGGATTAATCCCCGCACGATGCCAAAATGAAAAAACACGCCCATTTTAATCACATTT
>JAOZOM010000460.1 GCA_029933275.1 Anaerolineales bacterium
TACGGGATGCGAAATCTGCTCGCAGGTTTGTCCGCGTGATGCGATTTTGTTTAGAGAAGATGTTTTGAAGTTGAGGACGGCTTAAGAGTTTTTGTACACGGATAACGCGGATTACACGGAGAAAAACCTTTTTTGTTTTTTCTGTAGCTATATATAGCCTTTCTCCGTGCAACCCGTGAAACTCTGTGTACAAAAAAACTTCGTGTTTCTTCGTGTGACTTAGTGGATTCTTTTGAGGTATTTATGAAAACAAGAAAATTTTTACTTACGGGTGTTGGCGGGCAAGGAACGATCCTTGCCAGCAATGTTTTAGCGGAGTTAGGAATCGCACTCGGCTACGATGCAAAAAAAGCCGAAGTGCATGGCATGTCCCAGCGCGGCGGGAGCGTGATCTCGCACGTTAGTTGGGGGGAGCAGGTTTTCTCGCCCGTCATTCCCGAAGGCGAAGCGGATATTTTGATCTCTTTCGAGAAGTTGGAAGCGATCCGCTTTGTAGGCGGGATTCGCCCCGGGGCGATGGTCTTGATTAACGACCACGAGATAGTCCCGATTACGGTCAGCTCCGGCGGCGGGAAATACCCTACAGACGAGGAGATTAACTCCGCTTTTGCGCCGGTGACGGAAAATGTGCATTGGGTTAAGGGAGTTAAAATCGCCGAAGAGTTGGGTAATGCTAAAGCCGCGAACGTGGTCTTGCTCGGTGCGCTCTCAAAGATTTTGGAAATGGATGCAGAACCGTGGCTGAAAGTAATCGAAGCGCGCGTCCCGCCGAAGTTTTTAGAGTTGAACAGAAAGGCGTTTCAGGTGGGGCGGGAAGCGGTTTAGGCGCAGAGAATCAAAAGGTCCCTTGCGAGGGACCTTTTTTTGTTTAACGGTTTGTGGGCGGGTGTGGACTCTATTCGGGGCAGAGAAAATTCGAAGTCAGAAAAATGCTCGAAATGCGGCAGAATCACCAGTGACCGGTGTGCGCTTTGTTAGGCAGTTTTTACTCGAAATGTTACCAATATTCTCTTGTCACTAAAACAGCACTGAAAAAAACGTTCAAATTCTTTGTTTTGGTAATTACAGTGCATTGAAACAAATGAATATTCCACTTTTGATCGTTCAAAATCTAATTCACATACATCTACCCATTGGGTTTATAGAAATGCGGGCTAGCCTCAGCCGTCCCGCCATTATTACTTCCTCAACTGTTCAAACCTTCTAACCGACCAAAACCGCTCTTGCGGGCGCACCCTCCGCGCCGAT
>JAOZOM010000142.1 GCA_029933275.1 Anaerolineales bacterium
ACTAAAAGCGAGTCTCGAATCCATGCGAAAAGATGCCGGCTTACCCTTCGACTTGATGGTCTTTGACAACGGTTCTTGCACTGAAGCCCGCGACTATTTAATTGAAGAAAAAGAAGCGGGCAGAATTCAGTATTTAATACTCTCCGAGAAAAATCTCGGCAAAGGTGGCGCGTGGAATATGATATTGGCTGGCGCGCCGGGCGAAATCATCGCCTATGCTGATAGCGATATTCTCTACTATCCAAATTGGCTCTCTCGCTCGGTTGAGATTTTGGAAACTTTCCCAAATATGGGCATGGTCACAGCGCGACCTTTCCGCACGCCGCCGCAATTTTACACATCTACGCTGGATTGGGCGCGCCAAAACGCGACCTGCGAAGAAGGGCAGTTTATCCCCTGGGAAACTTTCCTTGAGTTCAATCTTTCGCTGGGACAGACGGAAGAAGAGAATATAAAGGTTTATGAAGAGACTAGAGATTGGAAAATCACCTATTCCCCGTCATTGCGAGGCAGTTCTTCCGCCGAAGCAATCTCCCCCCCAGAGCGGGAGACTGCTTCGCAAAAGCCGCTCGCAGTGACAGCCTTCGCTGGCGCGTCCCATTGGCAATTTGTCGCCTATAAATCTACTTTACAACAATTTTTGCCCTTCGATATGTCCCGCCCGATGGGACAAGTCCGTCAGCTCGATGAACGCATGAACGAAGCCAGTTTGCTGCGCCTGATGGTCTCCGATCCGCTGGTGATGAATTTGAGTAATACGCTCGGATATTTGCGCGGTGAAATGGGGCAGAAGAAGGTCGAGAAGAAATCGGCATCCATTTGGCAATTCGCGCCGATCAAGAAGGTGTTGCTGGCGATCTATAATTGGATTTTCAAGCGGTATTATGGGTAGCTTCGATACGCTCTTCGCTTTGCTATGAGCTACTCAGCTACCGAAAAGAAGTGAACGGCGGCTGAGCGATGCTCTGAGTTTGCCGAAAAAAGCGAGCGGTGGCTGAGTAGCTGGAGATGCTTTTCTCCAGCGTATCGAAGCCAAAGCGGATTTATGGAAACATAAAATGTGGTTTCGATACGGCGACGATAAAGCTGTCGCCTACTCAACCACCGTTAGGAATGAAGTTTTTTTTAGGAACGTAGCCGTTGGTTGAGTAGCCTGACAGCACTATCGGCAGGCGTATTGAAACCAACAGTCAAAACAGGAATTTTTATGGCATGGATGTACATCCTCGAATGTGTTGATGGCTCATACTACGTCGGCTCAACCAAAGACTTGAAACGCCGTTTAAGTGAACATCAAGCGGGAAAAGGGGCTAACTACACGTCCCGCCGTTTGCCCGTAAAATTAGTGTATAGCGAAGAATACGAACGTGTCGCTGACGCTTTTTACAGAGAGAAACAAGTGCAAGGCTGGCGTAGAGAAAAGAAAGAAGCGCTGATTAACGGTTCACCGGAATTGTTGCCAGCCCTTGCGAAAAAGATTTTTGCTAAAAACGAAATTAAAAGCAAACTCGGTGATTGAGCGACGCTCTGGGCTTGCCAAAAACAAGTAAGCGGCGGCTGAGCGATGCTCTGAGTTTGCCGAAGAGTAGACAGCGATGCACTTCGCTGTCGTATCGAAGCCAAAGCGGATTTGCAAACAGAGAATGTGGTTTCGATACGGGCTTCGCAAAAGCGTGCTCAGCCCTACTCAACCACCGTCAAGAATGAAGTTTGTTTTACGAAACAATCGTTGCCGTATCGAAACCAACACTCAAAGAAAGCTATAAAATTATACGCTGTGGTTTCAACTCAACCACCGTTAGGAACTTATGAAAAAACGCATCTTCATCATCGCCGATCACGGCATGGCACTCATCTACTTCCTGCAAAGCGACGTAGTCCAAACACTGCTCGACGCGGACATCGAAGTCATTCTTTTTACAGATGACGAAACCAAAGACAAAGTCGCTTCACGTTTCACACAACACGGTCTTATTTTTGAAGGCTTACGCTTGAAACAAGCCAGCGAATACGCAAAAAGGGTGCAACCGCGTCTCCAATCACTGCTCATTTATCTTCGGCGCGTCGGCGGCTCGTGGCGCATCAACAACGAAGCCGAAGACAGCCACATCTGGGAAGTGCTCAAAGAAAACACCTGGAAATTCCGCATCGGGATTTGGCTGCCCTCCGCGCTGATGATTTTGATTTTACGCTCCAGCAAATTTGCCCGAAAAATGCTGATTAGGATGCAGATGAAATTCACGCCCGGGATTTATGACGACCTTTTTGAGAAATATCAACCGGATTTAGTAATCGCATCGACCGCGGGTTGGCGTGTTGACCGTTATATGCTCCGCGAGGCGGTGAAAAACAACGTGCCTTCGATGGCGGCAATTATCGGATGGGATAACCCCAGCAGCTATGCCATCCCCGGCGCATTCATGGATTGGGCGACTTGCTGGTCTCAGAAGCAGAAGGACGAACTCGTTCTCGGCTCCGACTGGGACCCAGACCGAGTCCATATCGGCGGAATCCCATCCTATGACGGCTACTTCCGCAAAACGTGGTTGATGCCCAGAGATGAATACTTCAAACTCCACGACCTTGACCCCAATCGTAAACTCATCTCATATGCGTGTTCCTTTGTCCATTTTGCGCCCAACTATCCGAATGTCGAAGCCTTAGCCAAAATGGTCGATTCGGGGCAACTGGATGAAGATGCCCAACTGCTCATTAGACTGCACCCAAGCCACTTTCAAGATCGTCCCGCGATTTTCTCCGAAGAGAGAGAACAGATACACGCTTTAGAAGAAAAATATGATAACGTCCACGTTGTCCGTCCAGTCGCATTAGGCGGCTCGCTCGGCTATTACGGCGGCGAAGACATGGACGAGAAAACATCCATGATGGCGTATTCGGACGTTTTTGTGACGGTCTACTCGACGATGGTCGTCGAAGCGGCTGTGCACGACCGCCCCATCGTGGCGGCGGTGATTGATGTGCCCGGCGGTTGGAACAAGCCCGGCAAATATTCGCTGGCGCTGCAAAAGATCGGCGGCTGGCCCACGCACCTGCGCTTTAGAGAAGCGAAAGCCGGGCGCGTGGCTAAAAACGCGGCTGAGTTGCAAGATATGGTCAACGCCTATTTGAAAGATATTTCCCTAGACAGGGAAGCGCGCAAGACTTTCATTGAGCAGGAGATTTCTTATACCGATGCGAGTGCGGGCAGGAGAACGGCTGAGTTTATTTTGAAGGTATTGAGAGATGAATAGGACATGAAAAAATAGAACGCGGATTAGACGGATTTAGCGGATTCTCACGGATTTTTAAAAGATTAAAAAGTTTTTAAATCCGCGTAAATCTGCCCAATCCGCAAAATTCGCGTTCCATTCTACACACCCAAAAATAATATGACAAATTATTCAAAATCCCAAACCCTCGTCGAGCTTGTCAAGCGCTATAGCCCCTCCGGGCAGGAATCGGATGCGGTAGATTATCTTATCTGCAGAATGAAAGATTTGGGCTTCACGCGCGCTTTTAAAGATGAAGCTGGCAACGCGGTGGGGGTGATGGGCGAGGGCGAGAAAGAAATCGTTTTGCTGGGGCATATTGATACGGTGCCGGGTGAGATTAACGTTCGGGTTGAAGACGATATCCTCTACGGGCGTGGGTCGGTAGACGCCAAGGGACCGCTATCCACTTTTGTTGACGCGGCAGCAAGTTTGGGTCACGCGCGAGGCTGGCAAATTGTCGTCATTGGCGCAATTGGTGAAGAACGGGATTCTGTCGGGGCGCGGCACATCGTCGATCTGTATCGCCCTGATTTTGCCATCATCGGAGAGCCATCCCGCTGGAATCGAATCACTTTGGGATATAAGGGCAGCGCATTTGCAAAGGTGGTCGCTCGCCGCGAGATGGCGCACTCGGCGCGGGCAGACGAGACTGCATCCGAAGCCGCGTTTGTGATTTGGGAACGGATACGCGCATGGGCGGACGCGTTCAATGCCGATAAGCCGCGTGCTTTCGATCAATTGTTGATTTCATTGCGGGGGATAAATTCTGGGGATGATGGATTTGAGACCTGGGCAAACCTACAGATTGGGGCGCGCCTGCCCGTAACGCTCTTGCCCGAGGCTTGGTACGCGCAACTGGAGCAATTATCTGCGCCCGAAACAATGGAACGCGTTGGTTTTGCAATCCCCGCCTATCGTGCGGAGAGAAATACTCCCCTCGTACGCGCCTTTTTGAAAGGAATCCGCGCGGCAGGCGGGAAACCCGGTTTTGTGGTCAAAACCGGCACAGCGGATTTAAATATTGTCGCGCCAGTGTGGGGATGCCCGACGGTAGCTTATGGTCCGGGGGATTCTAATCTCGATCATACGCCGAATGAGCATATTTCTTTGGCAGAGCATGGGCAGGCTGTGGACGTGTTATGCGAAACTTTGCGAGCGCTGACGAAGACGGGTTAGTTTTTGTGAAAAACGATCTCGAAAAAACCACTTATGATGAATTTATTGACGTTCACTACATTGTAAAATAAGTTAATTGCAATTCTCCCCACGCTCTCTGCGCCGTCCTCGGCGCAGGGGTTCTCCCAAAACCGCCGCCGCACTCTTTGAGTATGCTACGCGAAGGACGGCGGCTAGAGCGTGGAGGTGTTTTCGGAAAAACTAGAAGAAACTTACTTTACGATGTATTCACGTAAATTGGGTAAGAATAGACATCTTATATAAGCGCTCCGGACGGCAGCTAAAGCAAGTCAAAAAACGGGATTCTCTCTCAGCCCAAAGACTGTCCGATAATCGAAGATTGCGGGCATTGCCAAATTTGCAGACCCTCGTTATAATACGGGGCACAATTCGGGCGGTTAGCTCAGCTGGTTAGAGCGTTGCGTTGACATCGCAAAGGTC
>JAOZOM010000143.1 GCA_029933275.1 Anaerolineales bacterium
TTCACCAAATTTTCTGCGCTATATTCATGCAATTGCGGCAATGCCAATTGCAAAGAAAGCGGATGCCCGCGCAAGAAGCGCAATAATTCTTCTAAAGGCACGCGCGCCGGGCGCGGCAGGCTATAAGCCTCCAAAATCGAAGCGGTCATTTCCAGCGCATCGCTGGGGTCTAGCCCTTTCAATTCCTTTTGCAGGCAGTTTTTCCCGGGCTTAAATGCCTCATGCGGGATATTCGCATTGCGGGTCGTCACCAGCAGGCAAGAATTGCCCTCCGCCGAAAACCATTTAGCGGCGCGCGCCAAAAGTTCCTGCAATTCGGGCATGGGGGCATTCCCGCCCGGCAAAGCACTCTCGAAATTATCGAAAACGACCAAAGCCGGTTTTTCTTTTAAGGATTGGGAGATCGCCTCATCTTTATCACCGGCGTAGATCTGAAAGTTCTCCTCAACGAGAGCATTCCCCAGCTCGTCTCGGACGTACTCTAGGCTTGCTCCCGTTTCGAAAGAGATGAACGCGGCTCGATCAAAAAGCCGCGTGCGCGTGAACCAAGTCGCGGCTTGGGTCGCCAGCGCGGTTTTGCCTTGCCCCCCAAAGCCGTTCAACAGCAGAATGCGCCTCGAAGCGAACGCACGCTCCAGGTCAAGCAAGTCGCGGGCGCGCCCGTGAAAACCGTGAATCGGCGCGGGCGGGAATCCAGCATGGTCGCCCGCGTCCTGCAAGGGAATCCTATCCCGTTTTTTAGATGAGGCTTCTCTACCCCCGTTCACTTTGAAGGGCGTTAAATCCGCCACCTGCTGGTAGAGGGCGGGCAAGAACCAATCCTGCAAATGGATAATTTGCACCTCTTCGAGATGCGGGCGGCGCAGGGAGAGGCGTTTCGTGTCCCGAAAAAGATCGCGCCGCGCCCGATCCATAGCGATATTGACGCTTTCGCCACGTCCCAGCGCACCGTAAAAGGCTTTTGTAAAGCGTTTGGCGGTTTCCACCAGCACGCTATAATTCATCGCCACCACGCCCCCCACCCCGGATTCAATCAGCCGAGAAGCAACGCTGGCAAAGGGATTGCGCTCATCGGGTTGCGCGCTTTGGCAGGCGTTCAACACCATCAGCGGGATGCCGCTTTGGTTGAGCAAAGTGCCGAGCCTTTCGGCATCTACGGGGTCTTTTTTATGTTTTTCATCTTCAAATAAAAGGAAACCCAAGCCCACGCCTTTATCGTAAACCCCATGCCCGTCAAAGTGGACGATATGAATCGGCGGTTGGCTGGTATCTTGCAAACGCTCATCGAGGGCTTTCAAAGTAGGCGGGCGCAAAAACTCAACTTCAAATTCTTCGGGGAGGTCATCCAACGCATCTAGCAGGGGCGTGGCAATCGAGCGCGGGTCAATGAACCCGGCGCCATCCGGGCGGGCAGTGACCATCAAAATCCGCACAGGCAAATCAAAAGGCTTGATGGGCGTTTTCTTGACCTTGTGCATCCGCCGCTGAACACTGATTCCCTCGCTAAAGAGATACCCGCCCTCATCGCGCAATAATTCCCAAGGGAGGCGCAAAATACGCGGCTCGTTGCTATCTATCGTCAAAACGCGCGCCCCGCCCGCATCGCTAAAGCGTCCGAATAAACGCATTGCCTCCGGTGATTGCTTAATGATCGCATCTAGCAGTGCTTTTCCCCATTTAGGGAGTTCGCCCTCCACGTTGCGGGCGCGCTCATCGTCAATATCTGAGGGCCACTGTACATATTCTTCCAAATACCAGCGCAGTTCGCTCAGGTCTTTATCTTTGAGGGGGTTGTTAAACTTGAAGGTTTCAGTTTTTTCATCGCCGAATTCCACGCGCATAGGAATGGAGGCGTTGAAATTGGCGTTTTTATCAAGGCGATCAAAATGTAGGGTGATTTGGGTCATAGTTTTCTCCGGTGGAGGGTTGAAGGTTTTACCACGAAGGGCAGAAAGGGACACAAAGTTTTTTGTTTTTCCTTTGTGTTTCTTTGTGTTCCTTGTGGTTAATATTTTTCAGTTTAAACTTGCCCCTTTGCCAACAACCCAGCGCAGTTTTGCGCTCTCCGTTTCCGGTGTGGAAACGCGGATGCGCCCAAAACGGGATTCTGCGGATACGGTTAAGTCAAAGGTCGCCAGTGCGGTTTTCATTGCGGGCGGCAGAGACAGAATCGCGAACATGCGCCTGCTCCCCAGCAAGGGATATTTAGCATCTTCGCGATATCGCCAGCATAAACGCGATTCTTGCAAGCCTTCTACATGAATCACGGGAATTACCTGTCCAAAATCAATCGTGGACTCAGCTTTGGCAAGGGAGGCTTCGCTCGTCCCAAATTTAAAATCGGGACCTACGCCCAGCGTGAGCGCATTTTTCCGCTCAATGGTTTGCTCACGAGGAAAGGCATCAAAAACTACGGCACGTTCCCTATTCTGTGCGCCCAAGGAGAGACAAAAATCCGCTGAGGTAATTTTGAGATTACCGCTTGTTTTTAGCGTGAACGCCAATTGCAAAAGATAAAAACGATTCCCGCCTACAGGCGGAGTCCATTTTTTACCCAAGAGTTCCCCGTCTGCCCATTGGAAGGGTTTACCAATGCTCGCGGAAACATCCT
Source organism: Anaerolineales bacterium (assembly GCA_029933275.1). Classification (GTDB taxonomy): domain Bacteria; phylum Chloroflexota; class Anaerolineae; order Anaerolineales; family Villigracilaceae; genus Desulfolinea. The sequence goes on from JAOZOM010000143.1 coordinate 2,612, forward strand.
CCGCACCGCCGCGAAATGCCCCGCGAAAAGTTTCCGCGGGTGAAACAAGCGTTCCCTCCCAGAGGGGATTGATTTCTGTTGATGGTGAGATGTGCATTTTGCCGCCTTTATGAATGCAAGAAGTTGCCCAATACAGAAAATTATAAGGCATATTTTGTAATTACTCAAAATTTGTAGATTAAGAGATGTGTGAGATTATTTTCAACACCGCGGGGGATAAATCCCCACAATATTTTAACGCGCCCACTAAAAACAAGGCAACAAAAAACGGAACTTCGGAAGAAGTTCCGTCAATATTTAATCTTGAGCTATTTTTTCACGCTTTACGTTTTACGTTCCACGTCCCCTACAAAAACTTCGGCATTTCTTTTTTTAGAAACGCATCTACCCCGATTTTATGCTCTTCGCTTCTCCCCGCGATTTCTTGGAGTTCGCCTTCGTATTCCAACACTTCTTCGAGGTTGGGAAAGACGGCGCGATTAAAGGCTTTTTTGGTCGCACCGAAGGTGTGGACAGGTCCCATTGCGAGCATCATGGCAATTTGTTGGGCAGTGGGGAGCAATTCTTCGGTGGGGACGAGTCTGTTAACCATGCCCCAGTCGAGCGCGTCTTGTGCGGGGATGTAGAGATTGCTGAGGGTGAATTCGGTCGCCCGACCAAGCCCGATAAGGGCTGGTAGCAAAAGTGAAACACCAGAGTCCGGGACAAGTCCGATGGCGGTGAATCCAACACGGAATTTCGCGTCCGCCGCGGCAATCCGCAAATCACAGGCGAGGGCGATGCCAAGTCCCGCTCCGGCAACTGCCCCGTTAACTGCGGCAATGACTGGTTTTTCAATTTGTCGAAGTTGCAAAATCAGCGGATTGTAGGTTTCGCGAAGGTGTTCGTGATAGGAAATCTCCTGCCCTTTGACGAGTTGCATTTCTGAAATATCTTGCCCCGAAGAGAAGGTGGTTCCTGCGCCGGTGATGAGGACGCAACGAACTTCATCGTCATTTGCGGCGTTTTTAAGTGCGCCTTGTAGCTCTAAAATCATGTCCCGATTGAAGGCGTTTGCCTTATCGGGACGATTGAGGGTGAGGGTTAGGGTATGATTTTGAAAAGAGGAGATAATGAGGGGCATAGTAGTCTTCTTAGCGTTCGTATCCATCATCTGCGCTATCATCCTCGCCGTGATCGAATTCAAATTCGACAATTTCGGGGTCAAGGTAGACCCAGAGGAGCAAAATATGTCCTTCTTCGGTATCTACACTTCGAGCAGCTTGGATGGGGGCTTCTTGTTCTAATCCCATTTCGTTGCGATAGAGCAGGTGCATGGTCTCATAACTGCGCCAAGCATGGTAACAGCGTTCAACGAGTTTGGGTCCGTTAAAGGTACGGAGTTTGGTGAGCGCATTGACAAGCGAGGAGGGACCTTCGCTAAGACTTATCGCCCATCCATCTTGGACGGGTTCAAAAATAGGGGGTGGTCCTTCGATAATTGTTATTTTAGTTTCCATAAATTCTACCTTTTTGAAGTGCGAAAATCATACCACGAAAGTTCCGCGCTTTTATGCGATTTTCGTTATAGAATAGCGTTTTTAGCGACAGTTTAGCAAAAATATTTGGGGATGAATGGGAGCAAAAGTTAAAGTTTTGGGTTTTGCACTTTTACGCGAAAATTTATCGCGCTCTTTCTTGAATTTCTCGCAGCCCCTTCCACACAATCAACCCGACTGAGGCGACAAAATACGCGGACATGAGTGCGGCTTGCGCGATGTACCCGTAGCGTGGGACGAGGAGAAAACTCAAGAGTATTTTTGCAACACCAGCAAAAATCATCACTTTGAGCGGATAGGTCGGCATCCCCAACGAGAGCAAAAGGGGACGGTTCCAGTAGAGGATATTTGCCATACCGAAGCCGAGAAGGAGAATCAGTGCAGCAGGGGTGGCGGGAGCGTATTCTGCACCATAGAAAGTGGTGATGAGCCATTCGCCGAAGAAGAGGAGGAAGATGCCGACAGAAAAAGTCCACGCGGCGGAGATGGCGGTGAGACGCTTGAGGAGCGTGCGGAGTTTATCCCATGCTTTTTCGCCAACTGCGCGGGAGATTTCGGGGAAGGTGGTGGCGATGAAGGGGTTGATCGGCATCAGGATCAGGTTGATGATGGCAAGGGCTGTTTTATAGTACCCCGCTGCAATCTTGCCAACTTCGCCGGGGAGCAGGAATCCGAGCCAGAGGACTTCGGAGTCTCGGGTGACGAGATTCACTGTCCCGCTGAAGT
>JAOZOM010000461.1 GCA_029933275.1 Anaerolineales bacterium
ACCTTATGCGGAAATTCCTATCATTTACTGATCTTGAATGTAGCTTGGAACGTAGAATCTTTTTCCATTTTTTTCAACGGAATAAATGATCAACAAGAGTTTGCGAGCACATGCAACCAACGCCACCAGATGTGATTTACCTTTGTCTCTGAGATGATGATATCTGTCCCTCAACACCGGATTGCTCCTGATACCAACAAGAGCTGCATTGATCAATGCCGTCCTCAGATACTTATTGCCTCTCTTGGATATGTGGCCAGTCCGGTTAACAGATTTTCCTGATTGGGTCACGATAGGGTCTAACCCTGCATAGCCCGTAATGGCCTTGCCGTCCCTGAATCTTTTGACGTTTCCAAGAGAGCCAAGAATTATCGAACATGTTATCTCTCCAACTCCGGGTATACTCAGACTCTCGGGATTGATTTTATTCACAGATCTCTTGATCTTTTTCTCAATCTGTTGTTTCTGTTTTTTCAAGGTATGATACTGCATCAGAATGAATTTCACATCGGTGACGAGAGCTTCTTTTGCGTAATCTGGACAGGTGGAGCTGTTGAATGTGTCCTTGATATCTCGGGCAAGTTTTGTGGTATCTGTATCATTTGAGTAGTTCTTGTCCAGTATCTTTCTTATTTCCTTTTCAGAGATCTGAAACAACCTTGTTTGTTTCATTGATCTTTTCAGTATCTCCACCGATGTTGAAGACAGTATATTCCTGAACAGAGAGTCATATCCTGGACAGAGAGATGACAGTGCCAGATGAAGTTCTATCTTGAGGTCTGTGATCTTGCTTACAACTCTGTTGTAGATGGAGCTCATCTCCTTCATCTTCAAGTATTCCTCATCGGTAAGATATCTTTCCGTATTGGTCTTTACATCCCATCTGACAGCATCTGCAATCACTTCAGCATCTATCTTATCCGTTTTTGTTTTCCTGATTCTTCCCTTGCGTAGTGCACTGATCTCAAGCGGATTGAATTCCCTTACTCCAAAATTATGTTTGAGAAGGTAATGCATCAGATTTCGATGGTATATTCCACTCGCTTCCAATCCAATCAAGACATTGTTCTGGTTCGAGATTTCTTTCAGGTCTTTTATGAATCGCTCCATTCCATCCTTGGATTGGTCGTATGTTCTGGCTTTCATTTGCACTACATTCTGGTCGTTTTTGATACATGCATCAAACTTTTTTTTTGACACGTCAATTCCGACATAGATGTTCTCCATTCATAGCACCTCGCA
>JAOZOM010000011.1 GCA_029933275.1 Anaerolineales bacterium
ATCTGCCTCGCATCTGTTGTGCCGCATCTGACGGCGCGCGTTGTCGAGGCTTGCGAGCAGTATTTGCATCTTAATCCGCTCGTTGTGGATGTGGGCATCAAGACCGGCGTGCGTATTCTTTACGAGAATCCCAGTGCGGTCGGTGCAGACCGTGTTGCGGACGCGGTCGCGGTGCATCAGCTTTATGGTGGTTCCGCCTGCGTGATCGATTTTGGCACGGCGACAACTTTCAACGCAATCAATGTGCAGGGCGAATATCTCGGTGGGGCGATTACCGCGGGCGTAAATCTCGCCGCAGATGCGCTTTTTGAGCATGCAGCAAAACTTCCTCCAGTTGATCTTGCTCGTCCCCCATCCGTAATCGGGAAAAACACCACTCACGCCATGCAATCCGGGCTGCTTTTTGGCTATGTCAGCATGGTCGAGGGGATGGTATCCCGCTTTCGTGCGGAACTTGGTGCAGAGATGAAGGTCATCGCCACGGGTGGATTAGCAGAAAGCATCGCCAAAGAGACCGATAGCATTGATATCATCGCGCCGTGGCTTACTTTAGAAGGGTTGCGTCTGATTTGGGAAATGAATCGCTAAAATGCTTCTCCTAGAGAAAATTCAGCGCATTCCCGCCAAAAAATCCCGCCAATTTGCCCTCTTCCTCATTCTGCTTTGCGGCTTTATTTTACGCGTTGCCGCGCTCAACGACCCAATCTCCTACGACGAAGCCTACACCTACCAAGCCTTCGCATCCCAGCCGCTTTTCGTCTTGCTGACCGATTATCACCTCCCCAATAACCATATTTTTCACTCGCTCTTAGTTCACTTTTCCGCGTTGATTTTTGGGAATCACCTCTGGATTTTGCGTCTCCCGGCACTTCTCGCGGGGATGGGATTAATCTGGGCAACCTATCTTTTCGGGAATCGGCTCTACGCGCCTGAAGTTGGGCTTGCCTCCGCCGCATTGACTGCGATCTCGCCCGAGGCAATTTTGCACGCCACTAGGGCGCGCGGCTATAGCTTGGTTGCCCTCTTAACTCTCCTGATTTTTTATCTAGGGCTACAGGTTCTAACGCGAAAGAAATGGTTTCTCTGGTTGGGAATTGCGATTCTCTCTGCACTCGGTTTTTGGACGATTCCGATTATGTTTTTCCCCTTCGGGATTTTATTTCTCTGGCTGATTTTGGAGTCTTTTAGCAATGATATTTTCCCCGCGTATGCCAAGCGTTGGGAATTTTTCAGATATTGGCTCATCACGGGCATTCTCTCGGCAATTGGCACTTTAATCCTTTATTTTCCGGTTTTACGCGTTTCGGGGACGAGATATTTGCTCGGCAATGTCTATATTGCTCCTGCCGAAAGCGGAGTTTATGCGAATATCTTAGGAGAACGTTTGCTCGAAACGGCAAATTTTTGGATGAAAGGGTTGCCTACTTTTCTCGTCGTTCTGCTGGTTTTCGGTTTTTTCTTGGGGATTCTTTTTCACCGCAAATTAGCCTTGGTGCAGATTCCTTTTCAACTCGCCGCGTTTTTGTGGATGACCGCCGTAATCATTTTGCGTCGCCCTAATGCTTATTCGCGCTTTTGGTCGTTTTTGCTCGCCCCGATGCTGATTTTCTCTGTCGCGGGGTTGCTTGGGTGGGGCAAGCAAGCGCAGGGTCACGCGCGTTTACGCTGGCTGAATAGCCTTTTGTCGATTCTCCTGCTCGGTGGGATGATAATCCATACAGCGCAGACGATTCCAACAATCTCCACAAGATGGATAGAGCCAAATAATGCTGAAGCTGCTTCGGAATGGCTCGTAGAGCGGCTCGAAGAGGGTGATATGGTGCTGATCGGGTATCCGCATAATCCTTCGATTTGGTACTATTTGGGGGCGCGGGGAATTCCGCATGGCTATTGGGAGGCTCGCACCGATTTTACGCGTGCCTATTTACTCACGACTAATCAAAGTTTGGAGAAGTTGGTACACACTTATCAGCTAGATGCGACTGATTTTGACTTACCAAACGCGATTCAAGTGAAAAATTTTGGCAAAATTAAGATTTTTCTGGCATATCCACCGAAATTGCCTTGAGATGTGTACCCTCTTTTAAGATGACCGATCTCCGCCATGATTCTGACTATTTCCTCGAACTCCAAACCCAAACGGGATGGGGGGTGATGCTCCGCTCCTTCGCCTCGTGGCTTGACCCACAGCCTGCCTCCCTTATTTTGGACGTGGGATGCGGTCCCGGGCTTCTTTCTGCCATTTTCGCTCAAAGTGGATGCCGCATTTTTGGCATTGATTCATCTTTTGAAATGTTCCGCGATGCCCTTCATCCCGATTTGATTCTCGCCAATGCGCTCGCTCTTCCCCTTCCACCTGCCACCTTCAATCTGATAACTGCCTCCAACTTGCTTTTCCTCCTTCCCGACCCTCCCTTTGCCCTCAAAGAAATGACGCGTCTCCTCGCCCCCGCGGGAGAAATTGCCCTGCTCAATCCCTCCGAGAAAATGAGCCTCGCCGCCGCCAAGCAACTCGCCGACACGCGCGGGCTTGAAGGTTTAGCGCGCGAAACCCTACTCAACTACGCCGCTCGCTCCGAACATCATCACCGCTGGAGCGAAGATGATTTAAGAGAACTATTTGCCTCTGCAAATTTGACGCTGGTAGATACAAGTACCAAAATGGGGGAAGGCTTAATCCGCTTTGTGCGGGCTGTACTTAATTAAAAATGATTAATTGGCAATTCTCAATTCCTTGACCATCCTCTCTTCCCTCTCTATAATTGAAAATGATTTTCAAATACTCACAGAAGGGCGATTCTTTCTTTCTATTTTGATAAATATAATATCGCCAAGAGAATTTCTTTTTCTGTCCAAACGGGTTGTTTCTACGTTGAACAGGCAACTATGTCCGTTGAAAACTGGCTTACCGAATTCCGTTCACAAGGTTATCGTCTCACGGATGCGCGCCGCGCGGTCGTCGAGACTGTTGCCAAAAGTCCGCGCGCGCTCACTCCCGCCGAAATTCACGATTTGGCTAAGGAGCAATATCCCAAGCTGGGACTTGTCACCGTTTATCGTACCCTCGAAAAACTCGAGGAGTTGAATCTCGTTCAGCGCGTGCATCAAGAGCAGGGATGTAACGCCTATCTCGCCCATGCGGAGGGACATCAACATTTATTGATTTGCCAGAAATGCAAAAAAGCGGTTTATTTCGATGGCGATGATTTAAATGCATCCTTTGCCAAAGTTGGCGAGAAACATGGCTTTATTGTCCAAGAGCATTGGTTGCAATTATTCGGAATTTGCGAGGAGTGTAGAGAGAATGAATAAATTTAACCACAGATTACACCGATTCACACAGATTTTTCTTATTTCTGTCTCCCTATTTCTTTTGGTTCTTCTCCCCGCTTGCGCTCCCTCCCCAATTATCCCCTCTATCACTGAAACGCCGATTCCTTCAGCAACGCCGCGGCTATTAACAGCAACTCCGCCCATCGTGACCGAAACACCGATTCCCTCCCCAACCGCGATTCCGCTAGAGCGGGCGCAATATACCCTTTACGCGACTCTCGATTATGCCGCTAAGACTGTGGAGGTGCAGGAGAGCATCCTTTATCCCAATTTGAGTGGAGAACCGCTGACTGAGTTGGTGCTTGCAGTTGAACCTAATCTTTGGGCAGGCGGATTTGTGCTGAAAGAGATTAGCGTAGATGGCGCACCAACAGATTACAGCCTCGAGGGACAGAGAATGAGTGTTCTGTTGGCTAGGGTTTTAGAGCCAAATCAAAATATAGCGATAAAAATAGATTACACCATCGTGTTGCCCTTCGCCGAGCAAGTTGATCCCAGCGTAGCGCGGGCGCGGATTTACGGGTATACCGCGCGCCAAATCAACCTGACAAATTGGTATCCCTTCATCGTTCCGCGCATCGGCGGGGAATGGGTTTTGCATGATCCGTGGTTCTATGGCGAACATCTTGTGTATGACGCAGTGGATTACGAGGTTAATTTGCAGGTCAATGATCCGAGCGTGGTGGTTGCCGCGAGTGCTAATGCCGAATCCAATGTTGAGTGGACACAGTACAAGCTGAAAGGAGGGCGAGCCTTCGTTTTATCCGCTAGTCCCGAATTTAAAGTTCTTGAAACGGAAGTGCTTGGGGTGAAAGTCTACAGTTATTTCTATCCGCTTTTTGATGACCCCGCGCAAGAAGTGCTAAACGTGACCGCCAAAGCGATTGAGTTATATAGCCGAGTTTACGGCGCATATTCGCATCAATCGTTGAGCGTGGTGCAGGGCGATTTCAACGATGGGATGGAGTATTCGGCGTTCTTTTTCCAATCGAATGGATTTTATAACACTTACGATGGGACAGCGCAAAATTATCTCACCTTCGTTTCGGCGCACGAAACCGCGCATCAATGGTGGTTTGAGAGCGTAGCTAATGACCAAGCCACTGAACCCTGGCTTGATGAAATGCTCGCCACTTATAGTGAGCGGATTTATTACGAAAATTATCACCCCGAAGCGGTCGATTGGTGGTGGTTGGCGCGCATGTTCGATTATAGCCCCGATACTTGGGTTGATTTGCCCGTCAACGAGAATACCAGCGAGCGTGCCTATTGGCGAACGTCTTATTTTCACGGGGCGCATTTTCTCGAAGAGTTGCGCGGGCGCATCGGCGATGAGGCGTTTTTCGCTTTTTTGCAGGATTATCGAACGCAAAACGCGGGCAAAATTGCTACAGGTGATGATTTTTTCAGAATCTTGCGTGAAAACACGGATGTGGATTTTTCGGATTTGACTCAAAAGTATTTTAGGATGCCGCACTAAAATGAAAACTAGCATATTGCGTATTGCGTGTTGCGTAATCTTTCTTTTAATGGCGGGGTGCGCGTCTCAGGCTCCCATCTCAACACCAACAGCGGAACCGACGCGTTTCAGCTTGCCTGCCGAGACCCCAACCGCGACTTTCACCCCCACCGCGTCCCCAACCCCGACTCTTACGCCCTCCCATACGCCGACTTTGCCTCCAAGCCAAACGCCCACACCCATCGGCGAGGGGCGACCACAATATCATTTCAACGCGGCATTGGATTTTGATGCACATACTCTTCAAGTAGCGGAGACGATTCTTTATACCAACCAAACGGAAAATTCTTTAGATTCGCTTGTTTTGGTAGTGGATCCGAATCGGCGCAGTGATGCCTTTGAACTGGAGAGTCTCGTCGTGGATGGATATGCGGTCTCGGCAACCTTGTTGGATGGCGTGCGGCTAGAGATTTTGCTAGAAACGCCCCTAAAGCCGAATGAAACCATCTCGTTGGAAATTCTCTATCGTTTAAATATCCCGCCGAAGCAGGAAGGCGAGGTTTTCGGTTATCTTAGCTACCAAATCAATTTAGTGGATTGGTATCCCTTCGTTGCACCTTATCAAGATGGCTGGATTATCCACAAGCCGAGTGGCGTGGGAGAGCATCTCGTTTACGAGACATCCGATTTTGATGTAGAGCTAAAAGTGGATGGGGAGGAAGATGATTACCTCATCGCGGCGAGTGCCGAGGGCGAGAAAAATGCTACGGGGACGCACTATCAACTCAAGAAAGCGCGGAATTTCGTCTTTTCTATCAGTCCGATATTCCGCTCACAAACGGAGGCAAGTGAAAACGCGCGCGTGACGAGTTTCTATTTCCCCGATTATGAAGAATCCGGCGAAGCAATCCTAGAGGCAGCCGCGCGTGCGGTCAGCATCTACAGTCAGCGTTACGCGCCTTATCCGCATGAGCATTTGAGCGTTGTCCAAACCGAGTTGGCGGATGGGCTGGAATGTGATGGTTTGGTTTTTATGGGGACAAAATTTTACGATGAATACGATGGGACGCTCAAAAACAATCTCGTTTCGGTTGGCGTGCATGAGATTTCGCATCAATGGTGGTTCGGTTTGGTCGGAAACGATCAGGCAATGGAGCCGTGGTTGGATGAATCAATGGCTCTTTATAGCGAGCGGATTTTTTACGAGTCGGTTGATCCCTATCCCGTTACATGGTGGTGGCATTGGCGCGTCACTTGGTTTAAACCGAGCGGCTGGGTAAATACGAGCATCTACGATGGCTACGCTTTTCGCGAATATACGGATGCGGTTTATTTAGAAGGTGCGCTCTTTTTAGAAGATCTGCGCTATCGCATTGGCGAAAAAGCCTTCAATGCCTTTTTGCGTGATTACGCCGCGACCTATACCGGAAAAATCGCCTCATCCGATGATTTTTTCAAGACTTTAGACCGACATACAGACGAGGATTATAGTGATATTGTTGAGCGGTATTTTAAGCCTTAATTCGCTTGCTCTTTTTCTCTATATCTCCTTTCCCTTCCCATGAAATTTACCCCCACAGAAATCGAAACCCTCTCCGAAGAATTTGAAAAATCCTCTCCGCAAGAAATTGTCACTTGGGCGGTAGAGAATTTTTGCCCCGATTTGGCAATGAGTTCCTCCTTTCAGAGCCAAAGTATGCCCCTTTTGCATATCACGCGGCAAATTCACCCTAAAATACGTGTCTTCTTTTTAGATACGGGGATGCACTTTTGGGATACGCTTATTTTTCGAGAACGTCTCGAAGAAATTTGGCAACTCAACATCGTAGACCTCTACCCCGATGCAAGTTGGCGCACTTTTTTGCGACATTTCGGGCAAGACCTCCCCGAAACCGATCCCGATTTATGTTGCTATATTCGCAAAGTCCAGCCGATGCAAAAAGCGATGGAGGGATTAAGCGCGTGGATTACCGGAATCCGGCGTGACCAAACGGAGAACCGCGCCCGAACTAAAATTCTTAAATATACGCGAGATGGTTTGCTCCGCATCGCCCCGCTCTTGAATTGGACTGGGGAGCAGATTACAAACTATATCGCCGAAAATGACCTTCCACGTCATCCCCTCCCCGCGGAACTTTATCCTAGCATCGGTTGTAAACCCTGTACGCGTCCCATCCAACCCGGCGAAAACACGCGTGCCGGACGCTGGTCTGGGCGCAACAAAACAGAATGTGGTCTCCATACCGAAATGTTCAACAAAAATCGCCTAACGGATGAAGATTTTAAGTTGCGATGATGTAGAAAATTCAATAGTTTGGGGTCTACGGGTCATAGTTCTACCGATTTGCTGCTCACCGGCTGTCTAACTCCCCCCATCCCGAACCACGCGTTGACTTTGGGGTTCGGCGCAATGAAGAACTCGTGGATGAAAATCGGTCCCAGAACGCCTGCGAGGTAAGCGATGGTAATGGTCAAATCGTTTTGTCCGATATAGGGGATAAGTTTGTTGTTTACCATCTCTTGAATGGGAACATGGAAAACTAAGATACTTAAGGTCAGGCTGCCGATATAGCTGAGGAGACGCGTTAGTTTTTCCGCATAAAATTCAATTTGGCGAGAGAGGGTAAGGATGAAGAGAATCCCTGCAATGGCTTCGATGGTGTTGAGGGGCAGGGATGTGTAGAGGCGCATGTTGAAATCTACGGGGATGTCGAGGGTGAAGACCATGCCAAAAAGGACGGTTGCTGAGGTAAAAAAGGTGATTTTTGAATCGAAAAATTTTGCGGGGAGTTTGCGGTAGAGTTCGCGGGCGAGGATAAAGTAAAATCCGGCAAGCAAGACTAAATCCACGTTCGCGGGTGCGCCGTAGAGGCTGAGAGATTTGCCGAAGAGGTTAATATCGAGCATCCACATATAGGGCAGAGGCAGAATTCCAATCCACAAAGTGATTAATAAGATGCTCCATATAATCCAATCTTTTTTTATGGGGCGGGTAAATTTGTAGAAGAAATAGGCGTAGAGATTGACGAGGAAGAGAAGCGGTAAAAACCAAAGTTGTACCCAATTGAGGTAGGGACCGGTCATGTAGAGGCTCTTAAAGAGGCGGATGGCTACATCGGAGAGACTTATCTTGCCGAAGAAAAGAGAGATGCCGTAAATAAGCAAAATAGTGAAGATGAGGGGTTTTATAAGACCATCGAAACGTTTTTTGACGAGGACTTTGAAGGGGCGGTCAGGATTGAAGAAGATGCCAGAGAGAAAGAAGAATAAAGCCATGTGAAAGGCGTAGATGAAGCGATGGAGCAGGGGATGGTAGGCGTTCAAGTCGTTATGACCTAATACAACGAGCAGAATGCCAATCCCTTTGGCGATGTCTATATATTGGACTCTTTTTTTCATGGTGAAGGTCTCTGGTAATTTAGATGTAATTGTTCAATCCGAAGGTTTTCTTGCGTAAAAGGAATCGCGTATTTCGTAACGATTTACGCATAGAACTTGGGGAGATTGCAGGATGGTTAGAATTCTCCCCATTTTACCATTGGCTTAATTTTCTATCCCCCCAACGGTTCCTTGACCTCTTTTTCGCGCAAGACTAAAATTTCTCAAACCTTAAAATATGCTATACTTTACGCTATGCGAAGTTCAAGCGTATTATGGGCAAAATGGGCTGATACCCTGACACGTTTCAAGGCTAAGAGTCTTGTCGCATGGCTGTTAGAAGCCGGCGAGCCTTTGCTCTTGGTCGGCGCACAAATGCTCTATTTTGGACAACCAATTTTTGGTGGTGAGCGCATAAATGATTTGGCTCATTTCCTCGAAAATCAAGAAGAAACTCGCGCGTTTGCCGCATTCTTAAGGAAGGACTAACTCGGTGCAAATTCCCGCTCTTGCTGGTCTCATACTTGTTCTTTTTAGTTTTGTTCTGCTTATTGGGCTGTCTATGCTCAAAGACAGAATAAAAACCTCTTTTCGTGATATCCCCGCGTTTGGCAAATTTAGAAGAGCTCTCGGCACGGCTGTTGAAGATGGGTCTCGCATCCACTTTGCACTCGGTTCTGTTAGTCCGATTGATTCTCGCACCGCGGCATCATTTGCCTCGTTAAGTACTCTCCGTCACTCGGCAGAATTATCGGCGGCGAGCGATAAAGCTCCTCTCGCCACATCCGGCGATGCGGCTCTCGCCATCCTCTCTCAAGACAGTTTAAAAACGGCGCATCATATCGCCGGAGCAGACCAGCAATATCGATCAACTTCCGGTCGGCTGATGGGTGTCACGCCCTTCTCTTATGCGGCGGGGACTTTATCCACAATCTACGATGAGGGGATTTCTGCCAACGTCATCGCAGGCGGATTTGGGGTAGAAGTTGGCTTACTCAGCGATGCCGCCGAAAGAACGCGTTCTTTCACTCTCGCCGCGACTGATTCCATTCCCGCGCAGGCGGTACTCTACGCGAGCGCAAGCGAACCACTAATCGGCGAGGAACTCTACGCTGCCGGAGCTTATCTCAAAGCAGGGAGAACGCATCTCGTTAGCCTCTACGCTCAAGATATACTGCGTTGGCTTATCATAATTCTTCTTCTCATCGGTGCAGGGATGAAACTTTTGGCAGGGCTATTATGACCAAATTCTTTGCTCCCGCAATCGCGATTGCAGTCGGTTTGCTCGTTTTGCTTGGCTATTTCCTGCCGAATAGCTCTCTGGCGGGGATACGCGTTATCATCGTTCAATGGGCGGTTATTCTCGCTGGGGTAGCCTTTTTTGTCGGCGTTATCAATCTCCTTACTGTTCACATCAAAAAAATAAGCGGAAAAGGAAAAGGGAAAGTATATAGCCTCCTTTTGGTCTTTTCTTTACTCATCACCCTCGTTGTCGGATTATTCAGTTCCTCCGCCTTAAACACAATCTTCAATGCGGTCATCTTGCCTGTTGAAAGCAGCTTGCTCGCGATCATGGCGGTCACGCTGATTTATGCGGGCATCCGTCTCTTGCGTCACCGCAACGACCTAATGGCAGTCATCTTCCTTTTCACCGCCTTAATCGTTATGCTTGGCTCTGCCCCTCTGCCTTTTATCGAAAACCCCTTCATGGGCATTCGCCCGTGGATTGTCAGTGTACTTGCCACAAGCGGCGCACGTGGCATCCTGCTTGGGGTCGCGTTAGGGACATTATTCACCGGCTTACGCATCCTGATTGGTGCGGATCGTCCTTATGGGGGTAAGTAATGGAAACGATTAAATGCCCTGTTTGTGGCGAAGAAAATGATGTTTCTCTTAGTAACTGTCAATACTGCCACCAACCTTTGCGCCAAAGTACCAGCGAGCTAAACGGTATTGGCACGCTGATTGATTCCGGACAAACCCCAACGATTAAAAAGACCTCCGAACTTGAATCCACCCTCCCCGCGTGGTTGAAAAATGCACGTCAAGGAGATAGAGATGTAGCCGCACCAGAATCTCCTCCTTCCACTCCTGCCTCTCCTTCGCCGATAGAAGAGAGCGCACTCGCGGATGCCGAGTCTAGTCCCCTTGAAGATTGGCTCTCAGGGTTGGATGATGATGAAGATGAAGACGAAGAAGCTGCCGATTGGCTCATGAATCTTCAGGGTGGTGCGACTCCCGAAAGCGAAGAAGCCCCCGCCAATCTTCCCGCCGCAGATGAACCTATCACCGCGGGTGATAAGCCCCGCCCTTCCGATGAAGAAGAAGTTCCCATCGGAACAGGTGAATTGCCTAGCTGGGTTTCCGATTTACAAGGAAAATCTAGTTCGGAAGAATCCGAATCTTTGCCCGACCTTTTTGTTGAAAAAGAAACTCCCCAAGAAGATATTGTGGATGCGGGGGATGCTGAGAGCGGTGAACTACCCGACTGGTTAGCCTCTCTCTCGCAGTCATCTGATTCTCCGCCCGCCCCCGCTGAAACGCCCTCCTTTGAACCTGTTTCGCCTCTACAAGCGGATTCTGATTCTCCCGACATAGCCGCGGACAAACCTGTCCCCGACTGGATGGCGGGACTTCAAGACTCCTCCTTTACCGAAACAGCCGCGGAAGAACCCGTCCCCGCCCCCGAAATCCCCGTTGACGACCTCCCCGACTGGATTTCAGGCTCTGGTTCTGCCGCACCAGTTGCCACAGAAAGCCTCGGCACAGAATCTGACCTCCCCGATTGGATGACCTCCGATGTAAAGAACGTTGCCGAAGAACCCGCCAGCGAAAGTCTCCCCGATTGGATATCTGGCTCGAATGAAAGCTCTTCCGCTCCGGTAGCAGAGCCTACAGAAGCCCCGCTTAGTACCGAAGATAACCTTGACGACTGGATGGCAAATCTCAATGCCGCGGAAGAAGAATCCGCTTCAGCGATGACGGAAACTCCCGTTGACGAAGAAATCAGTGCAGGTGGCGACCTCCCCGACTGGATGGCAGAACTCAAACCCGCGGAAGAATCTTCTTCGGCGATGGAAGAAAGCCCGGCTGAAGAAGAAATCAGTGCAGGTGGCGACCTCCCCGACTGGATGGCAGAACTCAAATCCGCGGAAGAATCTGCTTCTGTGGAGGCAGAAAGCGAAACGCCAGTTGAGGGCGATATGCCTGATTGGCTTTCATCTCTGCCTTCGGCGGAGGATGGAAAAGAAGAGGCTTCTCTCCTCGGCGATGCTTTTGAAGAGCAAGCAAGTGTACAGGCGTTCGAGGCGAAAGTTCCATCAACGGAAGAGGCTGAAAAGGCAGATGTCCCCGATTGGCTCTCCCAGCTAGAGCCATCTGCATCCGATTCTCTTGTAGAAGAAAAAGCAGAAGCTCCCGCTTTTGCCGAATCCGCAGATACCCCCGATTGGCTCGAGGAGATGCCTGCGATAGAAACGAGCGGAGTGGAAACCGCGCCTTCGGTTGATGCTTCTGATAGTTTTTCTGCTGAGCCAGAAGCAGATAATGATGAGATTTTTGGTATCGAAATGCCCGACTGGCTCTCTACTTTGGGACCCGAAGATGCAGATGATGAAGAAAGTGCTGAAGTCGTACCTGCCCATGCGGGGGGCGAAGTTTCTGGTGTAGAGTTGCCAAGTTGGGTGCAGGCGATGCGCCCTGTTGCCGATGTGGTGCCTGATTCTTCGCGACCCTCGGATGAACAGGTTGCCGGAACGGGACCTTTGGCAGGCTTAAGTGGCGTTTTGCCCGCGGCTACGGATCTTGGACAAATCAACAGCCCCAAAGCAAATGCCATTAAATTACGTGTTAGCGAGAGCCAGCAAAGCAGTGCCGCAATGCTGGAAGAGCTTTTAGCCAGCGAATCGCAGCCTAGCTCATTCAGAACGTCGGTGAAGACTTCTTCTGTGCCAATCGTGCGCTGGTTGATTGCGATTTTGCTTTTCTTAGCGGTTGGTTCTTCGCTTTTCATTCGTTCAGAGATGGTTCCTTCGCCTAATATCGAAAATATGGAAGTGCCTGAAATCCGTGACGTGATTAATAACATCAATGAGTTTCCTACGGAAAAAAGTGTGTTGCTCATTTTTGATTATGAAGCCGGTTTTTCGGGTGAGATGAAAGCAGTCGCTGCGCCTTTGGTCGAGCAATTGATGTCACGAGGTGCAAAACTGGTAGTGATTTCCACCTCGCCTACGGGACCTGCTCTTGCAGAGAATTTCTTGGATGAAACACAAGCAAAATATGATTTCCAGCCGGGTGTGAATTATCGAAATTTGGGCTATTTACCCGGTGGGGCTTCGGGAATGTTGAGTTTTATCGCGAACCCTCGTTTGGCAATTCTCGCCAAAGAAGAGGGGGATTCGGTTTGGGGTGTTGCCCCGCTTGAAAACATCACGCGTTTCGCCGATTTTGGGCTGGTTATCATTTTGACCAATGATGTAGAAAAAGGGCGCGCTTGGGTTGAGCAAGGTGCTGCAATCCTTAACGATGCCGACACGCCCCTTTTGATGGCAATTAGCGCACAAGCAGAGCCGATACTTTATCCCTATTATCTCTCCGGTCAGGTAGATGGATTGGTCAGCGGGCTTTTGGGCGGTGCAACTTACGAGCAAATGCTAAGCCAAAGGGGATTGGGTAGAAAATACTGGGATTCCTACAGCATAGGGTTGCTTCTTGCTGAAATCCTAATTGTCATTGGTGCAATGATTAATTTCTTGGCGGCTTTGAGAGCGCGCCAGAAAAGACAGAAGGAGGAGAATTAAAATGTCTGATTTTATTTCTTCTGAATTCATATCGGCTGCAATCGCTTTCCTTCTGACTATTTCTATATTGTCTTATCTATTTGGCGATAATGCCCTTTTTAGGTCGGCAGTCCATATTTTTGTCGGTGTTTCGGCGGGATATGTCGCCGCGGTGGTTTGGAATCAGGTGCTTGCACCTCAACTCTTTAGACCCATCTTTGAAGGCGCACCGAATGAAAAAATCAATGCCTCAATTGTTTTATTTTTAGCCTTTCTCCTTATGATGAAAGCTATCCCGCCGCTCTCTAAATTTGGGACACCCTCTGTTGCGATCATGGTTGGCGTTGGGGCAGCAGTTGCGATTGGCGGCGCGGTGACGGGAACTCTCTTCCCGCAAATGATGGCTACGATTAATGTTTTTGATTTGCAAGCTGCAAATGAACGCGGCGTTTCATCGGGCATCCAATTTGTTGAAGGCGGCTTGATGCTTTTCGGTACTATCTCAACGTTGGTTTATTTCCAATTTAGCGCAAAACGCGGCGATGATGGAAAAACTCGTCATAACCCGCTCATCAAACTTCTTGTCCTAATTGGCAAAGTCTTTATTGCCATTACCTTTGGTGTTCTTTTTGCGGGCGTTTTTTCTGCCGCTCTCACAGCTTTTATTGAACGCCTTGACTTCCTCATAACTTTTATCGCTCCCTAAAAACCTTATGGCTTCCATAATCGAAGGTGATTCTGTCCTCTCTATTGATGTCGGCTCGGCTACCACGCGCGCCATACTTTTTGACGTGGTAGATGGTCGCTATCGTTTTATTGCCATTGGGCAATCTCTCAGCACCGCACATGCGCCCTTTAATGACATCTCTGACGGTGTCGGAGAGGCAATTGATCGTTTGGCTGAAATCACCGGTAGAAAATTTATTGATGAGGAACAACATTTAATCTCCTCCATCCAAGAAGATGGGAGCGGCGTAGATGCAATCACCGCAACAATCTCGGCGGGCGCAACCCTTCGGATTGTAGCCGCAGGGCTACTCTCAGAAGTTTCTCTCGAAAGCGCAAAAAACTTAGCCGAATCAACCTATGGGCAAGTTGTAGAAAGTATTAGCCTGAACGATCCTCGTAAAGAAGAAGAGCAAATTGATGCGATTCTCAAAACCAAACCCGACCTGATTATCATCGCAGGCGGCACGGATGAAGGCGCATCCCGCTCTTTGAAAAAAATCATCGAAATAATCGGTTTGGCTATTTATCTGATGCCCAAAGATGAACGCCCTGCAATCCTCTTTGCGGGAAACCAGCAAATGGCGCAAGAAGTTCACGACACACTTGAGCCACTCAGCAGCAGCCTGCATATCACCTCCAATATCCGCCCTTCCGTGACCACTGAAGACCTGCGTCCCGCTCGCACAGCTTTAGCAAAAGCCTTCGTAGAGATTCGCAAAACACAAATCCCTGGCATTGAAGCCCTCGATATGTGGGCGGGCGGGAGAATGCTCCCCTCCGTTTTTGCTGAGGGGAGAATCATTCATCTTCTCAGCAAACTCTATGGCGCAGAAAAAGCTCTCCTTTCGGTCAACTTGGGGGCATCTGCCGCCACCCTTTCGGTTGGATTTGGTAGCCACCTTCAAACAAAAGTCTATCCGCATCTCGGTATGGGCGAAGACATCGCAAAACTCCTCAACTACACCACCCCCGAAAATATCGCTCGTTGGCTTAGCATAGATATTCCCCTGCAGGAGATTAGCGATTATATCTACACAAAAGCCCTTTATCCCAACAGCATCCCTGCTACTAAAGAAGATTTGCAGATAGAACAAGCGTTGGGACGGGAAGCCCTGCGGATTGCAGCGGAAAGCACACAGAAAAAATTACCGGATGATGTCCCCGCTCTTAAGAAAAACTTGTTCCCCTTATTTGAACTTATACTTGCCGGAGGCAGTGTTATTTCAAATGCGCCCTCCTTTGGGCAGAGTCTCCTCATTCTGCTGGATGCCCTCCAACCGACAGGAATCTCAACAATTATCCTTGACAAAAATAACCTTCTCCCCGCCTTAGGCGCAACAGCGGATGTGAACAGTCTCTTGCCTGTCCAAGCCCTCGAAACGGGAGCCTTTATCAATCTCGCCACAGTCGTCTCTCCGGTCAGTTCGGCGCGATATGGCACGGGAATCCTCAAAGCCACCTTACGCCGAGCGGATGGTTCTGTTAGCACCGAAGAGCTGAAGCAGGGGGGCTTCAAACTCTTCCCCCTCAGAATGGGCGAAACAGCCGACTTGAATTTGCAACCCTTACACCGTGCGGATATTGGTCGCGGGGCTGGGAAAAAAGTCACCACAAAAGTAGGTGGTAGCGCATTAGGCATCGTCCTCGATGGACGCGGTCGCCCCCTCGATTTAACATCTGATGATGTTCGGCGCCGTGAACTGATCAAAAAATGGCTCTGGACATTGGGAGGTTAGACTAATGCTTGCACCTGTATCTCATAACCTTGCGCTAACAACCATCGTTCGCAAAAGAGTTTTGCCTGTTCATGGCGAAGTAATTCTTCGATTAAATCAACGCGTTCTGGCGAATAGCGTCATCGCAGAAGCGGAATATTCTCATAAACATCATCTTATTGATGTGGCGCGCATCTTGAGCATCAAGCCCAAAGCCGCCGAAAAGAAAATTGGTGATATTCGCGTAGGACAGCATCTCGCCGCCGGAACGATAGTCGCCAGCGGGAGCGGATTAATTCCTAACGACATAAAAGTCCAACAAAGTGGGCGTGTAGTTGCACTCGGTGGTGGGCAGATTCTATTGGATACTTCCGAAAAAGAACTCTCCCTAAAAGCAGGGATTTCCGGCGAAGTGATTGAAATCATTCCTAATCGTGGGGTTGTGATTCAAGAGGTTGGAGCGTTGATTCAAGGCATTTGGGGGAACGGACGCGTCAACAGCGGATCACTCCATATTCTCGCCGAGAATCCTGCTCATATATTGGAAGCAAGCCAACTTGACATCAGTTTGCGGAGCTTTGTTATTTTAGCGGGAAGCTGTCAGGATGCAGAAAGTCTTAAATCAGCGGCAGATATTACGGCGCGCGGATTAATCCTCTCCAGCTTGCATCCCTCTTTGCTTGGATTGGCGCGCAAGATGCCTTATCCCATCATCGTAACAGATGCAATCGGCAAACAGGCGATGAATAAAACCGCGTATAAAATTATCAGTACAAATAATCAGCGCGAAAATGTAACCGTGAACGCTACTGCTTATCATCGTTATAAAGGGATTCGCCCCGAGGTGATTATTCCGCTTCCGCATAGCGATTTGCCGCCCATCCCGCGTGAAGTGGAAACCTTTGCCCCAGGTCAAAATGTGCGTTTACGCCGCGCTCCGCACGCCGGAGCAATGGGAACGCTGGTAGAATTACCAACAGGACGAAAGACTTTGCCAAACGGTTTACGCGTTTTAGCAGGTGAAGTAAAATTGAAAAATGGGGAACGGGTCACTGTTCCTCTGGTAAACTTAGAGGTACTTGGATAAATTTTTATCTAAGCAATTATCTAAAAATAAGTTACTGAATGTCCACTACAAAGTCACAAAGGACACGAAGAAATTCTTTGTGGTGTGTTTTTCGGGAAATTGTTTTTAGACGCTCACTAAGAAGGAAAGAGGAGAAATGCTATGGCTATGTTTGATGATTTTGAAGATAATGACCCAACCTTCCCTGAAGATGATGAAGACGCACTGCCGGAAGAATCGAGCAATAGAACATTTATTATCGCCGCAAGTGTTCTTGGTGGGATTATCCTGCTTGCTTTAATTTGTGTTGCTGCTTATGCGTTGATTTATATCCCCAAGCAGAAAAATGCAGCAGCAGAGGCAAGTAATGTAGCTGTGGCACAGGAAACGGATGTTGCTAAAATGCTCACCGAAGCCGCTGTCTCTACTGCCATGGCTCAGACTCCTTTAGCTAGCCCAAGCGCTATTTTCTCTCCAACTGCAAGCTCGACTCCCGTTGTGGCTGTAGCGACAGATACCCCCACCGCAACTCCAAATACCGCCGCTACCGGCACGATAGCTGCCGCACTCACCGAAGCCTCTGGTGCCGTTTTAACCATTGTTCCGACTTCCTCGGCGCTCCCCAATGGCGGCTTTGCGGATGATGTTGGCATCCCCGGTTTAGTTGCGATGATGCTGGTGCTGATCGCTGTGATTTTCTTCGCTCGCAAATTGCGAAACGCTGAGACGGCATAAAATTTGATAGTAAAAAGCAAAAGTCCCTAACCTAAAGTTAGGGACTTTTTGATTTAAAGCGTATTGCGTAACGCGTAATGAAAGACATTACGAAACACATCAAGGCACCAAATAAATCGTC
>JAOZOM010000462.1 GCA_029933275.1 Anaerolineales bacterium
ACTCGTACAGAACATGATTTACTCGGCGAGCGCGAAGTTCCCGCCGATGCTTATTATGGGATTCATTCCTTGCGCGCGGTGGAGAATTTCCCCATCTCGGGAACGCGGATTAAAGCCTATCGCGAATTAGTGAACGCGTTAGCCGCGGTCAAAAAAGCCTCTGCGTTGGCAAACCATCAATTTGGTTTATTAGATGATGCCAAAACCGAGGCGATTACGCGCGCTTGCGATGATATTCGTAATGGTGAACTCCACGATCAATTTGTTGTAGATATTATTCAGGGCGGAGCAGGGACTTCAACAAATATGAACGCCAACGAGGTCATCGCCAACCGCGCTTTGGATCATCTTGGCTATCCACATGGAGACTATCACCACATCCATCCGCTCGAGGATGTAAATATGAGTCAAAGCACCAACGATGTCTATCCGACCTCGATTAAAGTTGCATTGCATTCAAAAATCAACCTATTGATTGAAGCAATGGGGGTTTTACAAGATGCGTTTGAGAAAAAATCGGTTGAATTTGCCGACATTCTCAAAATGGGACGTACTCAACTTCAGGATGCCGTCCCGATGACCTTGGGGCAAGAATTTGGTGCGTTCGCGGTCATGCTCGGCGAAGATCGTGAACGCCTACGAGAAGCTCGGCAACTTATCCATGAGATTAATCTTGGCGCAACAGCAATAGGGACGGGAATCAACGCGCCGAAAGGCTATGCGGAGGTCGCTTGTAAGTTTCTCAGCGAGATTACAGAGATTCCGCTTGTCACCGCAGGAAATTTGGTCGAAGCCACCCAAGACGCGGGCGCGTTCGTCCAGCTTTCGGGAGTTCTCAAACGCGTCGCCGTCAAATTATCCAAAACATGCAACGATTTGCGCTTGCTTTCGTCGGGTCCGCGTGTGGGTTTCAACGAAATCAATCTCCCCCCTGTGCAGGCTGGCTCTAGCATTATGCCCGGAAAAGTCAACCCTGTTATTCCCGAAGTCGTTAATCAAATTGCTTTTGAAGTCATTGGCAACGACATCACCGTCTCATTTGCGGCAGAAGCGGGGCAACTTCAACTCAATGCTTTTGAGCCAATTATCACTCGAAATCTTTTTAACAGTCTTGTTTTTCTGCGGCAGGGTTGCCTAACTCTCGCTGAGCGTTGCGTGGTAGGGATTACCGCCAACCGCGAGGAACTGCGAGCGATGATAGATAAATCTATCGGCATCGTGACCGCCCTAAATCCGC
>JAOZOM010000463.1 GCA_029933275.1 Anaerolineales bacterium
CGTATTCTGAAATCGGGAAATATGTCTCCTGAGATCTATGAAAATATGTGGGCAACCCTGTTGAAGGGCGATGTTTGGCAAGGCGAATTGCACAATAAAAAGAAAAACGGCGAACTCTATTGGGAGCAGACAACCATCTCGCCCGTGAAAAATGCGAGCGGAAAAACAACACACTTTGTTGCCATAAAGGATAATATCACCAAGCGCAAAGAGGTAGAAAGAGAGTTAAACAAATACCGTGAACATCTTGAAGAATTGGTAGATGCACGCACCATTGCGCTGAATGAAGAAGTTGAACGACACCAGCAGACAGCGAGCGCACTCCGATTAAATGAAGAAAGGCTACGCACCCTCATCAATTCGACACCCGATATCATCTGTTTCAAAGATGGGCAGGGTCGCTGGCTAGAAGCCAATGATGCTGATCTAGAACTTTTCTCCCTAACTAATGTAGATTACTATAATAAAACGGATGCTGAATTAGCAGAGTTTACTGCGCCCCTATACAAAGAGTCTTTTCTGGCTTGCGAACTAAGCGACGAGGAAACCTGGCAAACAGGAAGTGTCACGCGGGGAAAGGAAATAATCCCGAAAGCGGATGGCACGACAAAAATATATGATGTCATCAAAGTGCCTCTTTTCTGGTCCGATGGAGCGAGAAAAGGTTTGGTTGTGTTGGGAAGAGATATTACCGAACGTGAGAAAGTCGAGGGAGAATTAGCAAAACACCGTGAACACCTAGAGGAATTAGTGGAGAAACGTACGACAGCCTTACAAGAGAGCGAAGAGCGTTTCCGTGGTGCCTTTGAAAACACCTCTATTGGAATGAGCCTGACAACGCCTGAAGGGAATATATTGCAAGCGAACGATGCTCTTTATAATATTGTCGGCTACTCAGAAGAAGAGCTTAAGGAGATGACTTTTTGGGATTTTACTCACCCAGATGACATGGCTGAAAATCGTACCTTAGTGACCCAACTTCTAACAGGAGAAATATCAACCTACCGTTTAGAGAAACGCTATCTCCATAAAGACGGGCATATTGTTTGGGTTTTCCTTGATATCGCCTTAGTGCGTGATGAACAAGAAACCCCGCTCTACTCCATTGTTCTCACACAGGATATTACCGAGAAGAAAAAAGCAGAAGCCGCTTTGCGTGAAAGCGAAGATAGATTCCGCGCTGCCTTTGAGAACACAGCCATCGGCAGGGCATTAGAAGATGTGGAGGGGAATTA
>JAOZOM010000464.1 GCA_029933275.1 Anaerolineales bacterium
AACTACAGCGTAGACAGCGGATTTTATCCGCTTGGCTCTTGTACGATGAAGTACAACCCCAAAATCAACGAAGATACCGCTCGCCTGCCGGGATTTGCGAATTTACATCCGCTTCAGCCGATTGAAACCACGCAAGGTGCGCTGGTTTTGATGTTCCAAATGCAAGAATGGCTCAAAGAAATCAGCGGATTTGACGCGGTTAGCCTCCAACCTGCCGCGGGCGCACACGGCGAATTAACCGGTGTTCTGATTATCCGTGCCTATCATCGCGATCGTGGCGATACAAAACGCGTCAAAATGCTCATCCCCGACTCGGCGCATGGTACAAATCCCGCCACTTCGGCGATGAGCGGATTAAAAGTTGTCCAAATCCCCTCCGATGCGCGCGGCAATGTCGATTTAGATGCCCTCCGTGCCGAAGCGGATGAGACCCTAGTCGGGATGATGCTCACCAACCCAAATACGCTCGGTCTCTTCGATGAACATGTCGAAGAAATTTGCAAAATTGTACATGACGCGGGCGGGCTGATGTACGGCGATGGCGCAAATATGAACGCCATACTCGGCATCGCCAAAATGGCAGATTTGGGTTTTGACGTGATGCACTTCAATCTCCACAAAACCTTCTCTACGCCACACGGTGGTGGCGGACCCGGTTCGGGACCGGTCGGTGTTGTCGAAAAGCTGGCAAGATTCCTTCCCGCGCCGATTGTCGACATCATAGATGAAGGGCACGCGGATGCTTTTTATATCGAAACGGGTGATCACGACCACCACGAACACGCCGAGGCACTCCCTCCGCTCTACGGGCTGGTTAATCCCATTAAAACGATTGGGCGCGTCAAATCTTTTCACGGGCATTTCGGCATCATCGTGCGCGCCTTCACCTATATCGCCATGCTCGGTGCAGAGGGGCTACGAGAGGTCTCGGAATACGCAGTTTTGAACGCCAATTATCTCCTCGCTCGTTTGCGAGATACCTACCACGTCCCCTACGACCGAATTTGCATGCACGAATTTGTCGCCGAAGGACGCTGGAAAGATGCTCCCAATATCCGCGCCTTAGATATTGCCAAACGCCTGATGGATTATGGATACCACCCCCCCACAAACTATTTCCCGCTGATTGTCCACGAAGCCTTGATGATTGAACCTACCGAGACCGAGAACAAAGCAACTCTGGATTCCTTTGTGGACGCGATGCTGAAAATTGCAGACGAAGCGCACGCGACCCC
>JAOZOM010000465.1 GCA_029933275.1 Anaerolineales bacterium
TCCGAGAGATATTCGATGCACTCATCAAGACTCATCGTACGCGGCGGAGTCAAGCGAATTTCCATATCCGCCCCAGAAGAACGCATATTCGTCAAATGTTTTTTCTTGCAAACATTCAAATTCAAATCTTCATTTTTGACGCGTTCCCCAACAACCATCCCTTCGTAAACCTCTACACCGGGACCATAAAAGAAATAGCCGCGATCTTCACCGTTTTTCAAGGCATAAGCAGTAGTCGATCCTGGCTCCCACGCGACCAGCGAACCTGTTTGACGCGTATCCATCGGACCCGCCATTTTTTCGTAACCGTGAAAATTGGTATTCATAATCCCCGTACCATGCGTTGCAGTCAAAAATTGATAGCGAAAACCGAGCAAACCGCGAGTCGGGACAACATAAGTCACGCGCGTATTCCCATCGCCGCCATCCTGCATTTCGATCATCCGCCCGCGCCGTTTGCCGAGCATTTCGATCACCGAACCGATTGTGTCGGGGCTACTCTCGATGAACACTTTTTCGTAAGGCTCTAGCTTCGTCCCGTTGTCGCTGATGCGGAAAATTACTTCGGGACGAGAAACTTCAAACTCGAAACCCTCGCGCCGCATCGTTTCGATCAAAATCGCCAAATGCAATTCGCCACGTCCTGAGACCACAAAACGCTCTGCGCTCTCGGTTTCGTCTACACGCAATGCCACATTCGTCCGCAACTCTTCAAAAAGTCGTTCACGGATTTTTCGGGACGATCCCCATCTACCCTCGCGTCCGGCAAAGGGAGAAGTGTTCACGCCGAAGGTCATCCGCACCGTTGGTTTTTCTACTCGGATTGTCGGCAATGCGACCGGATTCTCGGGGTCTGCCAGAGTCTCACCGATAGAGATTCCCTCCAAACCAGCCAACGAGACGATCTCTCCCGCGCTTGCTTCCGCTACCTCAACTTTTGCGAGTCCCTGATGGATATATAAATAACGCGCCTTCTCGGGCAGATTCTCTCCATCGGCTGTCAGGCGGGCAAGTTTTTGTCCTGCCGTGATCTTTCCTGCGAAAATGCGACCCACTGCCGTTACACCGCGATATTCGTCATAACCCAGCGTGGTAACGAGCATCTGCAAGGGTGCGGACGCATCCACAAAGGGAGCAGGAATCTGGCGCAGAATCGTCTCGAACAACGGTTGCAAGTTCGGGCTGAGGTCGACCGTAAATCCAGCTTGAGCCGTAGTCGCTTTTGCGTAAACGAC
>JAOZOM010000466.1 GCA_029933275.1 Anaerolineales bacterium
TCTTCTTCCCCGTCTGCCTTTTGCATTTTGACGCTTCGCCTGCGTGCCGTCAAGGGTGAGAAAAGATTTCACCCTTGACTGTACTCGTCTACGCGTCTTTTTATGCAAGTCAGACGGAGAAGAAAAATGGGGTTTATCTTTTGTCTAAGACTTTCTCGGCAAGTTTTTCTCTCAGTTCTAAGCGTTGCAGAGCTTCTAAGTCGTTGGGATAATTTGTGTACAGGAAAACGATATTCAATCTGGCATCTTTCCTGTTTCGCAATAAATGAACGATGAGATTCTCGTATTTCTGCGGGGTGGTATTCAATTCTACATAGATAATCCTATCCACTTGCCCGAAACCCCAAATTGGCTCAACATCGTTGGCAAGAATGAGCAGAGCCGGAGCAGGTGCTATCCGAAATCGCCTTGCTAAGGTTTCCCGTTGCGTATCGCTGTTTATTTTTCCGTAAATTGCCGGTATATCCAGTTGGCTCATCAGCTCCCGCACGACATCGTTATGATGCGCCAAAATGAGCGTCTTTTCTTCAGGGTATTCCTCTCTATATTCCCTAATTTTGCGGATTGAATCCTTTAATTTATATATTCCCATTTGACGAAGCGCGCTACGAATATCCATTCGGTCAAATTCTTCGGAATAACGCAAGGCTTTTACCCCAACCCGTTCTATTTTCGTATGTAAACCGGGATCATCCGCTCTGCGTACCATGCAATTGGTGCGAAGTTGAGAATAAAGTTCTCGCCATTTCCTCTCCCGTTTCACTTGAAAAAAAGAACTGTAATGCTCGTCTAATGGGTCTCTGCGACTTTTCTCTAAGAAATCTTTTTGCTTTTCAAATTCATCCCATTTGCCGAGGGCTTTCAAGAGTTCGGGTAAATCGGTCGTAGAGAGATTAACGGGCGAATCCGTGAGCAGAAAGCGATAGGTTTTATTTTTCATCAACCCCTGAACTCGCTTTGTCCGTAGAGCTTCCGAGTTTTTTATAAAAAGCGCACGGTCTACAATCACCGAAAAATATGTCTTGCTAGGGAAGACTCCTTTTTTGCCGGAAAGCATTTCATAATCCATCAGGTAGATTTTCTCTTCCGTATTGGGATTTCCCTTTTCGCTAAAATCAAGCACTTCGACATCTGGTAGCCAAGCATCAATTTGCGCTTTCCAATCCTCGCGGTCTTTTTTGCGACAAATCAGGAGAGCGGGAAAACCCTGCAATTGATAAAGCGCAAT
>JAOZOM010000467.1 GCA_029933275.1 Anaerolineales bacterium
TTAAGAATTTATTTCTAGATGATTGCCAAGCATTACGCAATATGGATTGCGTAACGTGAAATTTTACGGCGAAGGTGTTTCTATCGGCGTTCTCGTTGGCGTGGGGCTAAGATAGCTGACTGATTGTACAACTAAATCGGAGAATGTGACGGTCATTGCGCTATCTTCCGCATCCGTTTCAGCAAAAACGCCCAATGTGCCGGATTCTAAAATCACATCTACGGCGGTGAATTGGTAGCGACCGTTGAGGAAGAAGCGCATCTCCGCGCCCGATGCCCAAACACCGAGACGAACATCGCCGGGGGAGCCGAGAGGGGCATCTCCGCTGGAAATGGCTTCTTGGATGGCGCGCGGGTGATTATAGAGCTTCATCCGCTCGAGGCGGACTGTCCCGTCACAGGCGAGGGCGTAGCGATATGCCGCACCATTCCCTGCACGAAAGAGTAGCCCATAAGAATCGCTGCCTTTGCAGAGGGCTGGATGTGCGTCTATTTCGAGGTAGAAATCGCTGAGGAGGGGTGCGTCGCGGAGGCTAAAGAGATAAATCTCCGGTTCCTTGACGGCAATCGTGATGCGATTGCGGCTAACGCTAATGCTCCCCTCGTCCGCGGAGACAGTATTCCACGCTGCGGCGGAGGTGAAATCGTCTGTGGCGATTGTCTCGCCGATGCCGATGAGATAGATGGGGGTCTCGGTCGCGTTTTGGATGATTTGCGGGGTAGGCGTGAGGGTAGGAAGAAACCATTGCACGGTCTCGGTTGGGGGCGGAGTCGGAGTCCCTGTAGCGGGAGCAGGCACGGGCTGAGTCTGAATCGGCGCGCAAGAAGCCAGAGCGAGGATGAAGAGGATGGGGAGAATCCAGATAGGGCGGAGACGATGTATCGATTCCATAAAAAATAATTCTAGAGACACCAAGTGTTTTGAAAACACTTGGTGTCTATTTCTTAACTTTCGTAGCGTTCGCGGATATTGGGGACGAGGTAATCGGCGAAAGCGCGTTCGGCATCGTAATCGGGATTCCAGCCCCAATCGCGGCGGGCGGCATCATCATTCATATCGATGGGCCATGAATCGATGATGCGCTGGCGGTTGACATCCGGTTTATAGCTAATTTGAGCATCGGGAAAATGCTTTTTAACGTAGCCCGCAAATTCTTCGGCACTGAGACTAAATGCGGTGATATTGTAGATTTGCTGGGTGAGTTTTTCACGCGGGGTGGAGGCAAGTT
>JAOZOM010000468.1 GCA_029933275.1 Anaerolineales bacterium
GCGTGCGCCGTGAGCTTCTCTGTATCCGCAAAATCGGCGGCGATGGGGCTGAGGGTTGCGGCGGTTTCGGGGTCGAGGGCGACTACGCTGGAGAGTTTGACAAAGTCGAGCAAATTGAGCGGGGAGGCAAATCGGGCTGTGCCGCCAGTGGGCATGACGTGGCTGGGACCGGCAACATAATCGCCGAGGGCTTCAAAGGAGTGTTCGCCGAGGAAAAATCCGCCGGCGTTGTTGATTTTGTCCATGAGGGCTTTGGGATTGCGCACAGCAAGACAAAGATGCTCGGCGGCGTAATCGTTTGCCAGCTTTGCGGCTTCTTCGAGGGTGGGAATAACGACAATCCCGCCTTTATTTTCAAGCGATTCTTCGATGATTTCAGCACGAGAAAGTTTTGCGGTCTGCGCCGTGACTTCTTTTTGCACTTTTTCTGCCATTTCTGCATCTGTCGTGAGCAGAATTGCGCTGGCTTGCACATCATGCTCTGCCTGAGCGAGCAAATCTGCCGCAACCCAGGCGGGATTCGCATCCGCATCGGCGATGACCATTGTTTCGGTGGGACCTGCTAAACCATCGAAACCGACCAAGCCATAAAGTTGCTGTTTGGCGAGAGTGACGAAAAGATTGCCTGCGCCGACAATTTTATCCGCTTTGGGGATGCTTTCTGTGCCAAATGCCATTGCCGCAATCGCTTGTGCGCCACCGATTTGGTAAATCTCGTCTACGCCACAAATATATGCCGCCGCTAAAATTGAATCATGTGGATTTGGCGGGGTGCAAACGACCACGTTCTTTACGCCCGCAACTTGGGCGGGGATTACGCTCATTAGCAAAGAAGAGGGTAAAGGCGCCGTCCCGCCCGGCACATAAACGCCCACACGCTCAATGGCAGTAAAACGCTGACCAATTTCTCCGCCCATTTCATCTGTCAACCAACTCGTGATGGGTTGACGTTGGTGAAAATCTCGAATTCGCTCGGCAGATTTCTGCAAAACTTCTCGCAGACGCTCGGGAATCCGCTCCCAAGCTGAATTCAAGTCCGCTTTCGGGATTTTGAAATTCGGCGCATCGAAGCGGTCGAGAGTCGCATTCCATTTTTGCACGGCGGCATCGCCATCTTCATCAATCGATTTTATAATTTGCATCACCGCTTGATGCGGCATCACGCCCTCGCCAAAAACCGACTCCGTTCTCGCAATCGTGAGGGGAGAATAGTTGTCTTGGTAAAT
>JAOZOM010000469.1 GCA_029933275.1 Anaerolineales bacterium
CGGGGCCCTCTCAAGGCCCAAACCGGGGTTCAATTCCCCGTGGAGGCACAAAAAAAGCCGTCAGATTTGACGGTTTTTTGTTTAATCTGCTAAAATCACTCCATGATGACAATATTTTCTAAAACTCTCCTTTCTGCAATTGAATCTGAACTCAAAAGGCAAGTTGCACGCCTTGACGAACCCCATACCGCCGATTATCACGAGATGCTGACCTATCACATGGGCTGGACAGGGGAAGGCGCGGGGAGGAAGGCGCGCGGCAAACGGATTCGTCCTTTTTTGCTTTTGCTGAGTGCCGCCGCTTCTGGTGGGGATTGGGAAAAAGCCCTGCCCGCCGCCGCCGCGGTTGAGCTAATACATAATTTTTCGCTACTCCACGATGATATTCAGGATAAATCGGAGACGCGGCGCGGACGCCCAACTGTTTGGACAAGATGGGGCATCGCCCAAGCGATTAACGCGGGCGACGGGCTTTTTATCTCAGCTAATCTTTCTATGACAGGATTAAAGGGAAGTTATCCCGCCGAAGTTATTTTAAAAGTAGCCAGAATTTTGCAAGAAAATTGTCTCAATTTGACGCGCGGACAGCATCTTGATATTGCTTATGAAAAACGCCCTGAGATTGCGATTGGGGATTATTGGCAGATGATTGCATGGAAAACCGCGGCGTTGCTTTCTGCCGCCGCTGAAATGGGATCGCTCCTCGGCGGTGCGGATGAAAAACTTAGTTTCACTTATCGGGAATTCGGGCATTATCTCGGGCTTGCTTTTCAGGTGCAAGATGATATTCTCGGCATTTGGGGAGATGAGGCGCAAACCGGAAAATCCACCGCCAGCGATTTGCTTGAGAAGAAGAAATCACTCCCCGTTTTATATGGTCTCGCTAAAAACGGGAAGTTTGCCGAAATGTGGCGAGAAGGTACGTTTAAAGAAGAAGATATTCCCGAAATGGGGAAATTGCTCGAGATAGATGGAACGCGGCTCGTAGTTCAAGAGCAAGCCGACCGGATGACTGACCTCGCACTTAATGCGTTACGAACGGCAAATCCCTTAGGGGAGGCGGGGGATGCGCTTTTCGAGTTGGCAGAAGGTCTTTTAGGGCGCGAGGCTTGACATCGTATAGGGGCGTAGCTATAATCACCACCGTTAACGCGGGTGTCGCCAAGTGGTAAGGCACTAGCTTCCCAAGCTAGCATTCGACGGTTCGAATCCGTTCACCCGCTCT
>JAOZOM010000470.1 GCA_029933275.1 Anaerolineales bacterium
GGTCTACTTTGCGAAGTATCTCTATTACTTTTGGGGAGGAAATCGTCATGTGGTAAGTTGCACTGGCGGAGAACATGGCGATTAAGGTAACTCCGTAAATAATGACGGAAACCAGCTTTGGCGTATCTCCCCAACTGAAGATTATGAGGGCAATCAGACCGAAAAGGGAAAGAATCGCCGCACCGAGATGGGTGAGCCCGCTAATGGGATCTCGTAATTTATCGTTGAGCATTTTTTCTTCCTATGAATCTAGGCGTAAAAAAAGGGTTTGACTAAAGATAAGTCAAACCCTCAATTTTATTAATATTAATCTACGCTTCAGCGTCTGCTTCGGGAGCCGCTGTTTTTTTAGTTTTCTTCTTTGCGGTCTCAATGACTTCTTGACTTTTTACTTTCGCAGTCTCAACAACCTCTTTGCCTTTTACTTTAGCTGTATCAACAACTTCTTTGCTACGGTCAACAACAACTTGCGTGCGGTCTTTTAACTCTTTTGCCAATTCATCGGCTCGGGCTTTCGCCTCTTCTGCGGCGGCTTCCGCGCGTGCGACAGCTTGTTCCGCTGTTTGGGCGGCTTGGTCTTTCAATTCGATGCCGCGTTCTTTGAGCAGAGTTCGAGTTTCTTCGCCGGATTGCGGAGCGAAGAGTAATGCTGCGATTGCGCCGGTAAGACCTCCGACAATAAACCCAACTAAGAATGCGCCAAATTCGTCACGATCAGACATGATTTTCTCCTTTTTAAGAACTGTTTTTTTTGATACCGAATATTTCTAAGACGCGCTGAACACCAGCTAAGCTGGCATTTAGCTTGATGACTGGTTCAGCCATATTCTCGCTAAGAAAAGCCGTGGTTCCGCGCAAGGTGTGGACAGTTTCATTTGTTGCGTCCAGAATGGGCTTGATTTCATTTTGAAGCAAATTAATTAAAGTCGAAATTTGCAAAATCAAGATGACGAGCGCGGCTCCAATCACAAGCGATTCAAATGCCATGAAAATAATGAAAATATCTCGAATCCGCTCAGTGGGCGTGTTGGGGTTTAATAAACCCGCGACTGCCGCAATGATTCCACCAAGAATGACCAGAACAAAAACGATAGCAATTGTTGCCAATTTGCGTTGATCGGCTTCGTCCTTTCCATTATCTTTTTCTTTTTTTATGGGAGTTTCTAAAATTTCTTCAGTCATATCCATATTATAGCATAAGTGGATAAACTAAGAGCAAAAATAA
>JAOZOM010000471.1 GCA_029933275.1 Anaerolineales bacterium
TTCGCCGTGCTACATTATTCCGCTGGATAGTGCTTAAAAGTAAATCCGTGCAATTTAATGCTAGGTTGCCAATCGCCAAAATCGGTAGCGCGGATGCGGCGCGCCACTTCATCTGCGCTCATATCGGGAGTGATGGTCATTAACTCATTAAATTCTTTGCGAGAGTATGGTTTTCGCGTCCATTCTTCTTCGGAGACGGGAAGAGACTCCCCTCGGAAAATGCGGCTAAGGACATCATAGAAAAGCGTGAGTTGATATGCGTAAGTACGCTCCAAAACCGAAGCAACAGTATCGCTAGGGAAAACCGCAAAACGGGACACTTTGATAATTCCGCCCGTATCTACTTTGGATGCCATGTGATGGCAAGTCGCGCCGTATTCTTTGGCTTCGTTGTAGAGGGCAAAGTTATTGCATCCAATGCCGGGGTAATCAGGCGAGGCGGGATGAAAATTGATCGCAGCGAGTTTGGCGCGCTCTAAGAGGTATTTTGGCACCACCCAGCGCGAGAGATAGGAGATGATCAAATCACCGTGCCAGTTTTTTGCCTCCTCGCTGAGGGGATCGCCCCACGTCCCGAGGCAGGATGTGACGCTTTCACTATTTTGCTCGCAAAACCTGAGTCCCGCGGTGCAATAAGGGTCATCCAATTTGCCGAGGAAGAGAATAGAGATATTTTTTAACATTAGCTTTCCTTATTTTTCACCACAGATGCACAGCCTTCACAAAAAAAGAAACTCTGTGCACTTTGTGCCTTCATGGTGAAGATTAGATTCGGTCTAAATCGCGCTCACCTTGCAAATAATCCAGCAGCATTTGCAAAACGGCATCGGCGGAGTAATTTTTATTTTGAATGCGGTCGCCATCCCAGCAAAAGTGACGAGACCAAGTTCCATCAGCGGTGGCAAGCCCAATCCAGATCGTGCCGACCGGTTTGTCGGGCAATCCGCCGCCGGGACCGGCAATCCCGCTGACGCTTAAGCCAATATCCGCTTTGAGCGCATCTCGCACCCCTTGCGCCATTTCTAAAACAACTTCTTTGCTGACTGCGCCGTGCGCTTCGAGGGTATCCCAAGAAACGCCGAGCCATTTGACTTTTGCTTCGTAGGCGTAGGCGGTGATACTGCCCAAATAATAGGCGGAGGAGCCGGGGATGTTGGTAATGCGATGCCCAATCAGCCCGCCCGTGCAGGATTCTGCAAAGACGACTTTTTGCCCGCGTTC
>JAOZOM010000472.1 GCA_029933275.1 Anaerolineales bacterium
CTGCAACATTAAACCAAGAACTCATTTCATCCCATACACCTGTATCAAAAGTTTTTTTGCCGAGAAAAGTTTGTGATGCAGCATTGACTACAGAGCGAAAATCTCGAAAGTTTCCATTTGAGAGAGAGAAGATATACGCCCCATCATTTGCACCAAGATTAGGGGCATTGCCAGAAACGGGGTCGATCAAACCAGCAAGCCAACGGGTAGCAAGAGAAAGGTTCAGCATCGCTATATACGAAATCCACGCAGGCAGATAATTACTGGAACGGTTTGCTTTTGCCACATCTTTTCCCCTTGTCACACTTGCCACCCACAAAGCCAATTGCAACATCAAGCGATGATAATTAACGCTATGCTGAATATATTCCCCTTTTTCGTCAATTTGGTTTTCAAAACTCCAGTTGAGCCATTTGATGCCAAGTTTTCGCCATTTTTCTGCTTGGGGATGATCGGGGAGAGCTAAAGCCGCTGTATACAATCCCGCCGCTTCGCTGGGGAGATGGTTGTTGTTTTGGGCGCGGGCATAAAGTATCGTAGAAGGAATACGCGCCGCATGTTCGGCAACCGATTGTGCCAATCTAGCTTTTCTCTGATTTGTTGATTCGCTTGAATCTCCAAAAACCTGCGCCGCCCAGACAAAAGCCATCAATCGGATTGCAACTTCTTGCCCATTCATCCAGTTGGGTCCCATGTTAACGGGATTGCCCGCATCAAAAATCTCAAAATATCGCCAAAATGATTGGGCATATTTTTCATCGCCGCTGAGGTGATAGGCGCGTCCAAGGGTGAATGCCCAGCCAAAACGAGCCGGTTCCCAGATGAGTTTAAGGTCTAAGGCTTGCCCTGAGCCATGTCGAAGGGTTGAAGGGGGAAGGTTTAGGGCTGGTGTTCGGTATTCGGTATTCGGTATTTTGGCTTTTCCAGTTTCGTAATCTACCCAATGGGAGAGGGGATGATCAAAGTCTAGTTTGATGTCGGAGAGTTCGCTGCCGAAAATGCGGATTTTACCATCTACGACGTGGTTGGCTTCGGTGAGGAGGGTTTTTATGCCGTCTAAGCCGAGAGTTTCTTTGAGTTTATTGGGGGAAGGAAGGTCAAATAGAAAGTGGAAAGTGGAATCTGAGAATTGGGAGTTGGGAGTGCGTTTAAAGTATCCTGTCTTTAAGCCGAGTTTGTATAGGGCAAAGAGGGCGACTTGGGTGAAGCCGAGTTGGGAGT
>JAOZOM010000144.1 GCA_029933275.1 Anaerolineales bacterium
AGACATCAGACTTTAATCAAACGGCTAAAGTCGTTAATACAAGGGTGAAGTCTATACTATAATTTGGCTATGTCTATCTTAAAGGAAAAACGGATTTTACTCGGCGTGACCGGTTCCATCGCGGCATATAAAGCGGCGGATTTAGCATCCAAGTTGACGCAAGCCGGTTCGCGCGTGGACGTAATCTTAACGCGTGCCGCCGAGCAATTTATTTCTCCCTTAACCTTTCAATCGCTAACCGGACGAAAAGCCTATACCGATTCCGAGCTATGGGGCGGCGAATCACATATTCTCCACGTTGGGCTGGGACACGCCGCGGAATTATTCATCATCGCACCCTGCACCGCAAATACGATGGCAAAATTAGCACAAGGGCAGGCAAACGATTTACTCTCGATTACCGCCCTCGCCGCGCAATGCCCGATTCTGCTCGCCCCCGCGATGGATGTGGGCATGTACGAGCATCCCGCTACGCAAGAGAACGCGCGGGTTTTGCAAGAACGCGACGTTCACTTTGCCGGTCCCGCCGAGGGGCGAATGGCATCTGGTTTGCTAGGGCGCGGACGAATGCTCGAACCAGCCGAAGTTCTCGGTCACGCGCGCCGTGTTTTGGGCAAAAAGGGAAAATTAGCAGGAAAAAAGATTCTCATCAGCGCGGGAGGGACGCGCGAGGCGATTGACCCCGTCCGTTTTATCACCAATCGCTCCTCGGGGAAACAGGGCTACGCCCTCGCCCAAGCCGCGCTAGATGCAGGTGCGGAGGTGATTCTCGTCTCTGCGCCGACCGCGTTAATCCCGCCTGTAGGCGCAAAACGGGTCTCTGTGCAAAGTGCAGAGGAGATGCTGAATGCCGTTCTCCGAGAATCTGACGAAGTGGATGCAATTATCATGGCGGCTGCAGTCGCCGATTTTCGCCCCGCGCAAGTGGCGGAGAGAAAACTTAA
The DNA here is from genome assembly GCA_029933275.1 of Anaerolineales bacterium. GTDB lineage: Bacteria > Chloroflexota > Anaerolineae > Anaerolineales > Villigracilaceae > Desulfolinea. The sequence goes on from JAOZOM010000144.1 coordinate 945, forward strand.
GAAACGGGATGGAATTCCGCAAATCCAGCTTGAAGCCGCACCCGATATCCTTAAACGCCTCGCAAGCCAAAAGTCAAGTGCGTCCCGTCCCCGCGTTGTGGTAGGATTCGCCGCAGAAAGTCGCGACCTTTTGGCAAATGCCTCCGAAAAATTAAAATCCAAAAAATTAGATTTAATCGTAGCAAACGACATCTCTGCCAAAGATGCCGGTTTTGACGTAGACGAAAATCGCGTCATTTTGCTCACTCCCGATGGCAAAAAAGAAAAACTCTCGCTACGGAGCAAAATTGAAGTAGCTGAAATTATCCTCGCCCGTTTGGGCGATTTATTGGAGAAATAAATGCGCGTATTGGTCATTTCTGATATTCATGCAAATTACACCGCCTTTGAAGCCGTGCTAAAAGACGCAGATGGTTTCGAGGCGGTTTGGTGTTTGGGCGATATTGTTGGCTACGGTCCTGACCCGAATGCTTGTGTAGAATTATTAAGCGAGCAACCCAATTTAATTTGCGTACCGGGCAACCACGATATTGCCGCAATGGGAAAAATGGCATCCGAATCCTTTAATGGCGATGCGCGTCTCTCGCTACTTTGGCAACAGCGCGTTCTTTCTGCGACCAGTATGGATTTTTTACATACGCTCCCGCAAATAGTAGAACCGAGCGAAAAGATAACGCTTGTGCATGGCAGTCCGCGTGATCCGATTTGGGAATATATGCTCAATACGCTCGCCGCTCGTCTGAATTTCCCCGAATTTAACACGGATTTTTGTTTTGTTGGACATACTCACGTCCCCAGCATTTTCTGGTGGGATGAAGAACAAAACCGCGTTTTATTGGATATTCCGCGCGTGGGGATGCCTGTTCCCCTCAGTGGGCGGGCGATTATCAACCCCGGCTCGGTCGGGCAACCCCGCGACCGCGACCCGCGCGCCGCTTATGCCATTTTCGATACCGAGGCTCTCACTTGGGAACCACAACGCGTTGAATATGATATTAAATCGGTACAAACGCGAATTCTTGAAGCAAAGTTGCCGGAAAGACATGCACAAAGATTAGAAGAGGGGTGGTAGGGAACTCTTTTGAGAGAAAAAACGTCTTTATCACATAGTGGACACGATTTAGATAAATCATCTAAAAATATTCGAGCCATTCGATAAATTCGTAACTATTCGTGATCGAAAAAGGAGAAGATTATGAAACGTCATTTGATAACCGCCCTTGCTATCATCGTCCTACTGACAGGATGCGGAGCAAAAGCCGCCCCTAATTACGCGATGGAAGAGGCTGGCTACGCCCCTGCTGTCGCACCGGAGATGGATAAATTTGCGGGAGATTCTGTAACAATGGATGAATCCGCGCGTAGCACGTCGGGGAGTTCGGTAGAAGCCGCGCAACAAGAACGTCTCGTCATTAAAAACGCGGATTTACGCATCATCGTAGATGACCCTAAAGCGAAGATGGATGAGATAGTCTCGTTAGCTAAGTCGCTGGGCGGATATGTGGTCTCCTCGAATATCTATCAAACTTATGCCGATAACGGCAGCGAAGTACCGGAGGGGAATATCTCCATCCGCGTTCCCGCCGAGAAGCTGGATGCCGCACTGGCACAAATCAAAGCCGAGGTGGTGGAAGTTGATTCGGAAAATGTCTCCGGCGAGGATGTGACAGACCAATACGTTGATCTTCAATCGCGGCTTAAGGCGAAAAAAGCAGCGGAAGAGAAGATGCTTGAGATCATGGCGCAAGCCAAAACCACGGAAGAGACCCTCGCGGTTTATTCCCAGCTCCAAATCATCCAAAGCGATATTGAAGTTCTAACCGGTCAAATCAATTATTATGAACGCTCCGCGGCGATGTCTTCGATTAGCATAAACGTGATTGCGAGCGAAAAATCAAAACCCATCGAAATCGGCGGTTGGAAATTGGGTGAAACGGCGAGCAAATCTGTCCAAAATCTAATTAATTATTTGCAAGGATTTACTCGCTTTATAATCAATTTGATTATTTTGGTCTTGCCTGTTTTGGTTACGATTTTCCTGCCCTTCTATCTCATCTTCATCGGGCTTCGAGCAATCGTGCGCCGAAACCGAAAAAAGAAAGTCAGTAAGATTACACCCGAAACGAAAGAATAATTGCAATCAAATCCCCGCTTTTATGAAGCGGGGATTTTTGATTCTGCGATTCAGTAACCAGAGTTAGTCTTTGATATTTCCCAATTTTTCAGATAACAGATCGAACTTTTCTCTTAAAAACAAAAACTGAGGCGGCGAAATTGCTTTTAAGATTGGACCCTCAATTTGAGGCTTTCCAAGTAATTGCGGCACCCATTTATTCAGCACTTCAATCATCGGGACACTTAACCCGATTGTTAAGACAGAGAGCCATAAGGCGTTAAATGTTACCCAAAACGTAGATTCTTGATGCCCCAGCCAACTAATCGCGTGAGAATTAAAAAAGGACATGAAGAACCCGTTTGTGCCTAATAAAATTAACGTATTCTTGCCAAGATACTCAATCCATTTGAATTTTGGAATCAAGGAGGCTATCAAGACAGTCGTCAATATTCCGGAGAAAGCCGAAATAAAAAAATATAAATTGCCGTGCATAGAGGCTTTCATTACCACAACATAATCCTTGGAGGGGCTATTTAAATGAACAGACCAAGCGGTAAGCCAAGCAAAAAGCAGGATTAGTGCAATACGCCAAATGGGGTTTATTGCTACTATTTTTCTTAGCCATCTAAAGGTTGAATATCCCATAGAGAAAAAGCCAAACGCTAAAAAAGATTCGTGAAGATACCAAAAGTTCTTCGGTAGGATAAAAAAGGCTTCAATTTCAGGCACTGCGGTTAATATATATCCAAAATAAAGGAAGAAAGATGAAATGAGTACGCCTTGAAACACCGTTTTGATTTTTGAGAGCAATAAGACCGCCCAAATTTCTGTGGTGAAGAGACAGACCAAAAACCAGACTGTCCCATTAAGAAGAGGTTGTCCTTTTAGGTAAGAGAGCACACCTGAGAGCAAAAAACTGTAATCTATTGCTCCGAATTTTAGCTGCATATAAGGGAGCCAAATCAACAACGATATTCCCCCGAAGAGAAAGACGGGAAATATTCTCTTTTGAAAAACAATGCCTATTTCTGTTAGTTTTGAATTCTTTACTTTTTTAAAGAAGAAGCCAGAAAGGAAGAAAAACAGAGGCATGTGAAAAGCATAAATCAGTTTATATTGAAAAAAAATGGCATCCGTGCTTGAACGATAGGTTCGCTGTAATATATGCGCGTAAAAAACAAGAAATATACCGATAACTTTAACAACATCAACCCAATAAAATCTACGTTTCTTTTCTTGCATAAATAGTGTGAACTTTTTTCTGTGAATTCATAATTGAGAATCAACCCAAAACATCATCGCACTGGCTTTTTTCATCGGCGGTTATTTTTACGAAATTGAATCAGAACTTGCAAATAATCCCGTTATTTTACGGCATTGTCAACTCAGTGATGGAGTTTGCCCTATGAGAAAAGTTTTGCTGAGTTTTCAGCATCCTTTGTACATTTTTGACCTTATTTTACCTAATCAAAAATGCTAAAAAACTTTTGCTCGGGGACTTACCAGCTAGGAAAGTGGTTAATCTGTCTCTTTTTTCGCGCCTTATGTCGTTTATAAACCCGTTGCCAAGTTTGGCTTGGGGCAGAAGGCTTGCTTTTCTTATGTTCATTTTGGCTGAGGTGAAAAGCAAAATCCTCGAGTAATCCTGTAACCATATCCTCCGGGTATCTGGAAACGAGCGGTTGTCCATAGTTGATTGCGTGGACAAATTTATCTGCAATATAAG
>JAOZOM010000473.1 GCA_029933275.1 Anaerolineales bacterium
GCGGCGCATGTCCAGCAGGCGGCTCCCGCGCATGGCGTGAAAAGCAGATTATGGAAAGAAGCGGCTACGAATGAAATTATCGCGTTGTTGCGGGATGATTATGCAACTTTAATGAGTGTTCTTGGCGCATTAAGTGATGGCATAAACGAGGTGAAATAATGTCTGAAGAACAAAGTAGAAAAATCGGCTATATCATCGGTGGTGGTCTCAAAGCGGCTTTCACCGTGAGATTAAGTGTTACTTCACAAGAAATCTCTGAGGGGAGCTTTGTCGTCATAAAAAGTGGCGAGTGGGACTACTACGGTATCGTGACTGATATTCAATTAGGAAGTACTGATGAAAAATTTGCTGATGAGAGAATGGACGGACGTTTGGCTCCTGCCTTGGCGAAATCTTTGCACCAACAGGCTCTTTATGCAAATATAGAAGTTTTACCTAATCTTATGCGAAATGTGGGACCAGAACCCGGCACGCCCGCGTATCAGGCTTGGGTGCAGAAAATTGACTCGGGGTTAGCACCCCAGCCCAAACCACGTCCGGTTAAAAACATCCCTCCGCACCACGCCGAAGTTTATCTGGCATCCGAAGGGGATATCGCGGAGATCTTTGGCAAATCCGATAAAAAGAAAAATTTCATTATCGGGCATACGCGCGAACAAGAGCATCCTGTTCGCATCGATTTGAAAAAATTCATCCAACGCTCATCGGGCATTTTTGGTGCAACCGGGACGGGAAAATCCTTCTTGACGCGCGTCATTTTGGCGGGATTGGCAAAATATGACGAAGCCTCGCTGCTGGTTTTCGACATGCACTCGGAATATGCCTACTCGTATAATCCGCCCGAAGGCGGGGATGCGGTGCCGGGATTGAAGGATAAAATGGGGAGCAAATTTAATATTGTGGGCTTGGGGCGTGGAAAAAGCGCGGCGTATCAGGGCATTGCGCCGGATATTCCGCTCGAAATTGCGATGAGCGATATTCGCACATCCGATATTGAGATGCTTTCTAAAGAATTGAGTTTGCGAGACACAACTTCGACTACCTTGAGCGCGTTGGTAAGCACATTTGGCAGAAATTGGTTTCAATCTTTTATGGAAATGAAATCGATGCCGAAATTGAAAGATGAAGATGGAAAGCCGACTGTTTATCCCGATGGCAGTATTGAAAAATGGTCGGAGGACACGGGCATCCATGTTGAGGCGGCGAAGGCGTTGCACTC
>JAOZOM010000474.1 GCA_029933275.1 Anaerolineales bacterium
GCGATCCTATCTCCGTAACTGACCTTGAAGAATATTATAAAGATATTAATCTCCCCGTTGGGTGGACTTCTGACCGTCTTGAAACCACAACTTGCGCTGGAGTGTCCGTAAAAGAGGATTACCTTGTTGTAGCGACAGAAGGTGGCTGTTACCAAGTTTCTAGCTTACCCGCTTTTGGTGATTTCTGGGGGTGGGTGGTAAAACTCCTCGGTTTGACCTTCAGTGCTTTTGCTGCGATGCAAGGTGCGCCTTTCTGGTTTGATATGCTCAGAAAACTCCTTGACATCAAAGGAGGCGGCTCAAAGAGCGAAGAGAAAGAAGAAAAAGCTCCGCCTCCTCCTGCCCCCGCCGCTCCTCCGCAATATCAGGAAGCGGTTGGCTAAGAAAAAATGCTATCCAAAAGGGAGCGTAACATAAGTTGCGCTCCCTTTTTTATTTACCGTTATAATCTCTCCCATGACAGATTTATTTGACCACCAAATGCAAGAGAATCTCAAAAAAGAAGCTCCCCTCGCGGCGCGGATGCGTCCACGCACGCTCGATGAATATGTGGGGCAGGAGCATATTGTCGGCGAGGGCAAATTGCTCCGCCGCGCCATAGAAGCCGACCGACTTTTTGCCTCCATTTTACTTTGGGGTCCGCCCGGCACGGGGAAAACTACGCTGGCGCAAATTATCGCCAACCAGACCAAATCGCATTTTGAGACCCTTTCGGCAGTTTTGGATGGCAAGCCGCGTCTGCGTGAAGTTGTCAAAGCGGCGCAAGAGCGGCGTAAACTCTATAATATCCCCACCATCCTATTCGTGGATGAAATTCATCGCTGGAATAAAGCCCAGCAAGATGCGCTTTTACCTTATGTGGAAAATGGGACGATTACGCTGATTGGGGCGACTACGGAGAATCCCTTTTTTGAGGTGATTGGCGCGCTGGTGTCGCGCTCGCGTGTTTTTCAGTTGCGTGGACTCAACCAGCGTGAGTGCGGCGTTTTACTTAATCGTGCCCTCGCGGACGAGACGCGGGGATTCGGTTCTCGCCGCATCGAAGTTTCCGAAGCAGCACGCAAGCATCTCGTCGAGTTCGCAACGGGAGATGCTCGTAACGCCCTCAACGCGCTGGAGCTGGCAGTAGAGTCCACCGAAGCCGACCAAGATGGGATCATCCAAGTCACATTAGAAGTGGCGCAGGAATCTATTCAACGAAGGGCGGTTTTATACGA
>JAOZOM010000475.1 GCA_029933275.1 Anaerolineales bacterium
GATGCCATCTCGCGGTTGAGCAGTTTATGCGCTTCTTCCACGACCAAAATCAGGTGGCGTGGTTCATCTTTCCCATGTGTGCGGAAGTCATTGACGCGTTTTTCCCAGACCGAGCTAATTTTGCGCGTCAGCAAATTGGAGACGAGTAGATAGTCTAAATCGGAGTCGTGTTTGCCGAAAGATAAAATGACGTGTTTGCCGTTGTCTAAATTATCTACCATCTGCTTCACAGAGTCGGCGGCGGGTTTTTCAGAGATATAGGGCGCGTTAAAGAGCCGTCCCAGCTTGGAGTGCAGGGCTTCGGCTGCCATCACGTTAATTCCGTTTTCATTTGCCCAGAACGCAATGCTTTCTGGCGCAGGCACTTTCTTTATTCTGCCATTTTCGTCTTCGATTTCGGACATCGCGCCGTTGAGCATTTGGCTAAAAGCTTTGAACCAATTTTTCTTAAAAGTTCGTTGTAGCGCACTCAAAACAGTGGGGGTTGTTTCGCGCAAATTTAAGGTGCGGGTCAGCATCAAAACGTCAGAAGGCTGGATGTCGCCCATAGCGATCTCAAGATGAAAATCCGGGTTTGCGCCGCGGATATTCGTCCCCGCGCCCAGCCCCACAATTTGCACTTTATTGCCGAACAGGGTTTTCAATCCCGCCACAGTTTTTCCCGTGTCGGTGGCTGTGTCGTCAAATCCGTACTCGTTGTGCATATCCAAAACCAAAACGGATGCTGCACTGTGGTCGATTAATCCTGCCAAAATAATGCGCGTCAGGAAGGATTTTCCTGTGCCAGTTGCGCCGAAAACGCCCGATGAACGCTGGACAAATGTATCGAGATTAATGCGGACGGGATGACCTTGCTCGCGCGTGGTGCCGATCTCGAAGTTGCCATCTTCATCTTTACCGAAGATTTCATCAATATCCCCCGCTGAGGCGAGCGTGACCTGAGCGTGGTGCGGCGGAATATTCTTGACCGGTCTCGGACGCGGTTCGTCCCGCGCACCTGAGTCAATTTCCTGCACCCAAGCCGAATACACGTCTGAATCGGGTTCGGGTCCCACATCCAGCATGAGGGTTGGCAGAATTTCCAAATTTGTATAAAGAGTCTGTCCATGCAACGCGTTCGCCAACGCGGGCGGGAAGCGCATCTCGGTCTGCTCATCCGCAAAACGCGGGTCAGTCGCCCCAAGCTGGATGTCGGTGACGATGCCATAATACTGCCA
>JAOZOM010000476.1 GCA_029933275.1 Anaerolineales bacterium
GAGTCATCCACTAATTTCCTAATCGGCTATTGCCTATGCGTATCCTCTACTTTTCACAATACTTTCCCCCCGAAGTCGGTGCCACCCAAACGCGGGCATACGAAATGGCACGGGGATTAGTTAAAGACGGTCACCAAGTTACCATGATCGCCGAAGTTCCCAATCATCCAAAAGGCATAATCCCACCCGAATATCGCGGGAAATTATATGAACGGACGACGCTGGATGGCTTTGAAGTATTGCGCGTCTGGGTCAAAGCATCCCCCGTCAAATCGTTTCGCAGTCGTCTCGCTTTTTACATCAGCTACATGATGATGGCTGCTCTGGCCGGCCTCTTTTTAGCGAGAGGGAGATATGATGCCATTTATGCCACATCACCGCCGCTATTTGTCGGTGGCGCGGCGTTAGCCGTCAGTTGGTTGCGGCGTATTCCATTATTTTTTGAAGTTCGTGATTTATGGCCGGAATCTGCCGTTGCGTTAGGTGAGTTAAATAATCCAAAAGCGATACGAATGGCCGAATTTCTCGAAAAAAGCTGTTATCAACGTGCCAAAAAGATAATCGTAGTCACAAAAGGAATACAAGCCAACCTGTTAGCGCGAGGAATACCTGCTGAAAAAATAACCATCATTCCCAATGGGGCAAACACCGAATTATTCCAACCCAAACCTGAGCAAGGTGTTGCGTTGCGCGAAAAACTTAACCTGCAACATAAATTTATCGTTGCCTATGTCGGCATTCACGGTGTTGCTCAGGGATTGGAGTATGTTCTGGAAGCGGCCAAGAAATTACCAGACTATATTTTTATTTTTGTGGGGGAAGGGCCAGCTAAAGCCGCGTTAGTGCAACAAGCAGAAGATATACAATGTACAAATATCATCTTCCATCCAGAAATACCGCGCGAAGACGTTCCTGATTTTCTTTCAATGGCGAATGTCGCATTGGTTCCTTTACGCGACCTTGATCTTTTCAAAGGGGCGATCCCTTCAAAGATGTTCGATTCGTGGGCTTGTGGCTGCCCCACGTTAATAACCGTATCTGGAGAAGCTCAACAGGTTTTGGAAGAGGCACAGGCAGGGTTATGGGTAGAGCCAGAAAATGCAAAGGCAATAGCTGATGCGCTGTCCCAGATGGCTCAAGATGTGGATTTGTGTCGGGAATGGGGGAAAAACGGCCGTTTAACCACCATCAAAACGTACTCCCGCCAAGCGCAGGCG
>JAOZOM010000477.1 GCA_029933275.1 Anaerolineales bacterium
CTTCGAGATGAACGTGTAACTCGGTTTTGGGGAGATTGTTGTATTTTGGGTTGAAATTTTTCATAATAGTTCACTGTCCTAAAAGGAAATATGCCATCAAACCAACTCCACAAAGAAGCACGCTGAAAAGTGCGAAAGCAATAATCAACAAAGGGGAATTGCCTTTATCTTCCTGAATAGCGGAGGTTTGCTGGATGAGCGGTCTCGATGCGTGGATTTCAGCATCATCCCAAACAGGCATTGCTTCTGAATGGGGGGGATGAATCCCGCCATCAAGATTGGGAATCTCCGACATGATGCCCATTTTCTTGAGCATTCCCATCCCTTTTTCTAACTTGATGCGTTGCTCTTGCGTTAAATCACCAAATCCGCTGATCTGCTTCCCGTTCACAATGAAATTGGTGCTGGCGATAGCGTTGACGATATTGCTAACCACATCCCCCTGAAAAATATCCGGCGTACCGTCTTGGTTCTCATCTTTGAAGTGAGCCATCAGCTGATCATAATTCTGTCGCTCGGCGGCGGGCATCTCGGCGAGATCGTTGTAGGTTTTTCCGTTAAAAGTGACTGAAGACACGAGGAACTCCTTTTGTGATGGCTTTATCTTACTGGTTTTTTCTGTGAAAAGCAAAAGAAAATTCGGCATGGTTCATTTTGATAAAAACTGCTTGACAAATTTATGCTATTTTTATTTTTTGAACACGGAGAGCACTGAGAGCACGGAGAAAAACCCTTGTTTTTCTCCGTAATTTTGGTGTATCTTCTCCGTATGCCCCGTAAAATCCGTGTTCAAAAAAGATTTATTAACCAGTTTCTGTGCGAAGAAACAACTTTTCTGAGCTATGCCGAAAATTCTCTATCCCCTCATCCGCGGAGGTGGCGACCGAGCGCGCAAAAGCGGATTAAACTCATCAAGACGCTCAGTAATTCCAAATATGAACAAGATATAATTTATCCGATATGAAAAAGATGGGGTTGGAGGTCATAAACGTTCTACTTTTTGCAAACATAAATGGGATTGTTTTCTCAAAAGCATATTGACTCTCCCTTTCTTTTTTGCTACACTAGTAACACGCGTTACTAACACGCGTTAGTAGTTAAGGATAACTTGTGACAAAAAAACGAGTGACGAGTCAAGATGTGGCAAATCTAGCTGGTGTGTCCCGCACCACAGTTTCTTTGGTATTAAATGACGTAGATGGAATTAATATCCCTC
>JAOZOM010000145.1 GCA_029933275.1 Anaerolineales bacterium
GCACGCAAGTTCAAACCACGCGCGTCCCGCCTTTTGGGTGTACGATTGTGCGGATGGACTAATCCATCCCAAAAAAATATAGAATAAAATTATGTCAAAAGCTGAAGAATACGCCGCTTTTTTAGACCCAATCCACCTTTTTCGTGGTATTGATGAAGATGGTCTCTTTGCTTTCGCAGAGTGTCTTCGCGAGGTCAGTTTTGAAGAAGACGCTGTCATTTTTGAAGAGGGGGAAAAAGTCGAAAAGTTTTATTTGATTTATAAGGGGAAAGTAAAAGTCACGAGAAAAGGAAAAGGGCAGAAAAGTGCGGTTTTTACTCGCGGCGATTATTTAGGCGAAGAGGCTCTTTTATCGCGTAAGCGCAGAGTCGCATCAAGCACGCAGGTGGAAGCCAAGAGCGATGTTGTTTTGCTTGAATTACCGGCATCTTGCTTTGATGAAATCCCAAAAGCAATCACTTATATGTTAGAAAATCTAAAGATTTCTGTGATTAGTCGCAGGTTGATTGCTGAAAAACATTTTGATTGGGTGCACGAGAACGAGGTAATTTATTTCTTGGTACGCAAACACCCGATTCTCTTTTGGAGACGAACTTTCTTCCCCTTCTTTTTTGCCATTATCGGGGTTACCTCCTTTCTATATTGGAGTCTAAATACCCGCGCATTAGATAGCTACTGGACATTCGGGATTTTGGCTATGGTCGTTTCTTTTTTCTGGACTATTTGGATTTGGGCAGATTGGCGAAACGATTATTATATTGTTACCAATCAGCGTGTAATTTGGCTAGAAAAAGTAATCGGGATTTATGATAGTCGCCAAGAAGCGAATTTGGATGAAGTCCTTTCTGTAAGCACCAACACAGATGCAATAACGCAAAGTATTTTTAATTACGGAAAAGTGACGGTACGAATTATGGTTGGGGGGATTGAGTTGGACTATACGCCTCATCCGCATCAGGCAAAGTATTTAATCGAGGAGTTACAGCAACGCACAAAAATAGCCGAAAAGCAACAAACAAAAGAGCAAATTAAACAGGCGATTATTGAAAAACTTAAAAACCCTAACCCCGCCGCTACAAAAAAGAGGAAACCTCCACCCAAGAAAAAAACATGGAGGGAAATGCTTTTTCCGAAAAAAAAGCGATATACATTAAAACAACGCTATGAACAAGGCGATGACATTATTTATCGTAAACATTGGATTGTTTTGCTCAGGCTGTTTGGCATCCCTGCAGTTGTAAGTTTGTTTTTTCTCTTGTTTTTTTTCAATCAACTCTATCTAATTTGGGCAAAGAGTAGCGAGGCTTTATCACTATCGTTAGTTGCCTTAATGGGACTTGCCACCCTAATTTCTATTGGTTCAGCTTTTTATCAATATGTAGATTGGAGCAATGATATTTTTAAGGTTTCCAAAGATAAAATTTTTGATATTGATCGTAAGCCTTTAGCTGCTGAACGAAGCCGTTCTGCGCCAATAGAAAATATTGAAAGTTTAGAATACAAACGAAGCGGTTTTTTTAGTATCTTTTTTAATTACGGCACAGTTTATATCCGTATTGGTGCTGATAATTTTGAGTTTGAAGATGTTCGAGACCCGGCATCCGTGCAACAGGATATAAACCGCCGCTATGTGGAGCACCTTCATAAGAAAAAAGAAAGTGATGCAAAAAAAGAACGTAGTCAAATGATTGACTGGTTGGTTGCTTATTATCAGGGAGCAGATGAATTCCAGACTTTGGAAAAGAAAATTCAAGCTGAAGAAGAGGAGAGACTAGAAAATGAAAATCAAGAAGAGTAAGGCGAAGCTAGTGAAATATTATTTCAGCATAGCCCTCCTTACCCTTTTCACCTTTGCCTGTTCACTTTTTTCCTCTCCGCCGATAGAATCAACCCCTACCACGTCGGGAGAACCTCCTCAAGAGGAAATTCCCGCAGAAATAATCCCGACAGAAACCCCCGCGCCTGTGTTGCCAATAGGCGTTCTGACCGTCAAAGACGGCGTTCTCTCTCTCTTCGACCGCGAAGGGTATACGCTCGTCCAAGTCAATGCCGCGGGACTAGATTATGCCAACGAGAGTAATGTGCATATTCTAGAAACTTTTTCGCAGGGAGACACAAATCTGCCCATCGTCTATTTTTCCTTTGAGCAAAATAACTCCCTACTCCTGAACAATAAGGGGCAAATCTCTACCTTACTTTCCAACCCCAATTTTTCTGGATTGGTCGGAGCGCCCGGCAAGGCGGTTATCGCCTATACGACCACCGAATATCTTAACGATGCTTTGGTAAGCAATTTATATGCGGCAAATATCCAATCCCTGCCAACTGCGGCACCTGTTTTCAGCGAAAATAATGCCGAGGGCTGGGGCTTAGTCGCATTAGCGGTGGACGTGGAGGATAGTCAACCGGTCGGCGTCTGGTACAGCAAACGCCCCTGGGGCATCGGTGGCGACATCGTCTTTGACCCGCGACGCACCTTATTTAGGCTTGATCTGCGTAGTGGACAGAATACCCAACTCCTCGGCGTGGAAGCGAATCCCTCGGCGATTTCGGCGGATAAAAAGTGGGTGGCATACACTAATGATCAGGGTACGGGAACAGGCATCGGGGTAATGACGATCCGCAATATCTCCACAGGAGAGAATTTTACTTATCCGCTCCAAAGCGCGGTCAATCAACGCGGCGCGGGCGCAGCATCCTTCTCACCAAATAACCAATATATTGCGTGGATGGAGGGCAGCGGCTGGCAAATGGCAGAGGAGCCTAATTTCCACTCTGTGGTGCGAATTGGGGATTTTGCGGGGAACGTGGTCGCCGAGTTTGCGGACGCGGCTTTTCTGGAAACTTCTGGTTTGAGTTCGATACAACGCGTCGAGCCGGTCGGCTGGTTAGATGATAATACGCTGGTTGTAATGGCGCGTGGCGAACATTGGGATGATGCCCGTTTGATTATGGTTGAACTCCCCTCACAGACCTTGAGTTTTCTAGCACGCGGCGTTTTTGTCGGATTTGTTTATCCCTAAAGTCTAGGGGAAATTATACAGATATAACGAAACAGATGTATCGGGAATGCGGTATTCGCGATCTTCTTTTGCAATTTGGTTGAGGAACTCAACAATAAAATCTCTTTCGTTGATAGAAGAAACTTCTTGAATATGGGAAAAAAGAAACCAGACGCGCCCCTCTAAATGTAGATTTTCTATATCTTCTAAATAAAGTGCGGGGTTTTTTTGATGGTTAAATCCAACGATATAATTTACTCCCTCAAGATGATACTTGGGAAGATAAAAGAGAAAAGCGGGTTCAGCGTAATAATAGACATAAATCAGGTCATCTTCTCTAAGATTTTCTTTAAGGTACGCCATGCTAGGGCGGATATGTTCCCGATAAAGCGGTTCTTTAAACTTGGCAAAAGATTCGCTAAAAGGAGCATAAAGTAAATATGCGGCAAGAAGGAAGACGATGCTCAAAGAGATTTTTTTAGGTTTTATCAGTGAAGAGAAAGCATCTAGCCCCGCGCCAAAAAGCAAAAAGAAAATCGGCGTAGAGAAAAGCAACATCCGTTCGGCGAGGGGATATTTTTGCAATACGCCAGCCACGAAAGCGAAAAAAAGTGTAAGGAATAATGCCAGCGAAAACTGCCATTTACGTTGTGAAAGAAAAACGCCCCCAACTAAGAATAAAATAAAAAAAAGAAGGGAAGCATTAAGAGCAAGAGGGTTTCGGAGAATTCCCTTCCAAAATAGCTCAAACCACTGAAGGCTCGGCGGGATAGGCACAAAGGCTTCCTCCCAAAACGAGCGCAAGAAATTGCTTGCTGAGAGGGGACGAAGATGAAAATAATAGAGGGAAAGTGCGCTCATGCCAGAGAGAAAAAGATTGCCTAAGGAGAAGAAAAAGGCTTCTTTATTCTTTTGGAATGCGTAGTTTAGAGAGAGAATCAAGCCGACTGAAGCAACCACGAAAAGAGACGCGTGCGAAAACCACAAAATTGTGATACTAACAAAACTCAGGGTAAAGAATCTGCGCCGAGAAAATTCTTTACCCAATTCTCTATCCAATAAGAAAAGGAGAAGCAAAGTTGCAGCAACATCCCCCATATATTGTTTTGTTTCGGCAGAGTAATAAATCAGGTTGAGATTAATCGCAAATAAAGCGAGAGAAAATAACGCCCCGACTTTGTTTAGATAGCGTTTTGCCAAAAATGCCATTAAAAACAGAGAGGCAGAACTTGCTAAAAAAGAATACAGCCTAAAGGCATATTCCGAATCCCCTAAAAGCAAAGTTATTGCTTTGGTAAAAAAAAGAAAGCCAATCGGCGCACCCTGTTGATAGGGCAAAGGTTGCTGAGTTAATTCCCCAAAAGAAAGATGAAGCACATCTAAAGCTAACATTGCCTCGTCTAACCAAAGAGAACGTCCCGCGAGGTAATGCCTGAAGCGAAATAAAAATCCCAAGAAGATTAAAAAAGCGAAAGCAATTTTAAAAACTTGATCCGACTTCTCTTTGGATGCGAAAGAAGAAAAGAGTTTTTTCATAGGAGGGCTGGAATCGTACGCGTTTCAACTTGCTCCCCATTAAAAAACATTTTCCTGAAGAAAAGCAAAAGAGGGGAGAACGCCTCTACCCAAAATTATAATGCTTCCGAATCGGCTCAAGAACCTGCCAAGTACAAGACATCCCCGCGGGGCAAGTGACAAAATCTCCGGCGTGGATTTCAACCGGCTCACCGCCATCGGGTGTGATGACGACATGCCCTTCGA